>JBKDZY010000804.1:0-2140 GCA_047971765.1 Hyphomicrobiaceae bacterium
CGACGCTCGGCAAGCTCCCGGACAGGCTCGACGCTGCGGGCGTCAAAGTCGATGACGTGACTCATGTCATTTTCACGCACGCCCATGCCGACCATTTCTGGGGTGTCGTCGATCCTTTCGGTGATGGCACGCGGTGGCCCAAGGCACGCCACGTCATGGCGAAGGCGGAGCGCGACTACTGGCTGACACCCGGCGTCGAGGCGCGGGTTCCCGAGGCTCAGAAAGGCATGGCAGCCGGCATTCAGCGCCGGCTGAAGGAGTTGGCGGAACTCATTTCTACGGCGGAGCCCGGCGCCGAGGTTGCGCCAGGTATCGCTCTCGTCGACACGAAAGGCCACACGCCGGGCCATGTGTCCGTCGTTGTGCGGTCCGGCTCTCAGGAGTTGATGGTCCTCGGAGACGCCTTGACCCACGCGGCCGTTTCATTCGCCGCGCCGACGTGGCGCTGGGGATCCGATAACGACCCGGATCAGGGCGTCAAGACCCGCAAGACCTTATTGGACGATCTGGCGACCAGGAAAGTGCCAGTCATCGGCTACCACCTGCCCTGGCCGGGTCTAGGGTCTGTCGAGCGTAAAGGCTCAGCCTACCGCTACGTACCCATCTAGTTTTGCCAATGTTTGAAGAGGAGCGCGGACCATGACCGCGACATCGATTTCAAAGGCGATAGCCGTGGCGGTTGCGATTGCCATATGGTCGCCTGTCTCAATGGCTCAATCAACCGGTACACCGCTACCATCAGCAAAACAGACGAAACTGGGGAAATACGCCACTGCCAGCGAAGTCCCTGCATTACTGGCGACCGAGCGCAGCAAGACGGTGTTCATCGACACGCGCACGCGCGGCGAGTTGCAGTTCGTCGGCGTTCCCTCCGGAATCGATGCGCATGTTCCCTATGCCGAGATGAACGAGTTCGGCGAATGGGATGCGAAAGCGGGACGCTACAAGGTGGACCTGAATTCCAGTTTCGGTAGCGAGGTCGAGCGCGTCTTGCAGCGGAAAGGACTGGGCAAGTCGGACCGCGTGCTGCTGATCTGCCGCTCCGGCGACCGTTCGGCGAAGGCCGCGGACCTCCTCGCCAAGCTCGGTTACACCAACGTCTTCTCGATCACCGATGGCTTCGAGGGCGACCTATCGAAAGACGGTCGCCGCACCATCAACGGCTGGAAGAACGCCGGACTGCCATGGTCGTACAAGCTCGATCCGGCGCAAGCCTATCGGCCGCAGCGGTAAGGCTTGGCGCGGTTGGGTGAGGGCGCCTGTCCCTCCCCGTGCAAGCCCTCAGGCTGCCAATGTGCACTTCCCATTATTGATGACCGTGACATCACGCTCCTTCAACCGGCAGCGGAACGAGACCACGTTGCCATCGATCCACATGTCGGTGAGGATCGTCTCACCCGGATAAACGGGCGATGAAAAGCGCACATCGAAGCCGAGAATTCGCGTGTGATCGTGTTTGGCGACTTCGCGCAAGATCGTGCGGCATGCCGTTCCGTAGGTGCACAACCCATGCAGGATGGGGACCGGGAAGCCGACGCGCTTCGCAAGATCCGGATCGGCGTGCAACGGGTTGCGGTCGCCGTTTAGCCGATAGAGCAGCGCCTGATCGAGGCGCGTTTCCGCCGAAGCCGTCAGGTCCGGCTTGCGTGTCGGAAGCTGATGCGGCTCCAGGCCCGCCCCAGATGGCCCACCGAAACCTCCATCTCCACGCGCGAACGTCGTCGAGACCAACGTGTAAAGCTTGTCTCCGGTCCGGGCGTCACTGGCGACCATCTCGGTATTGATGATCGCGCCCTTTCCCGCGCCCTTGTCGAAGGCTGACAAGACCCGACTATCGACACTGATCTCGCCTTCCGGCTCGAGTGGCCTCTCCAGCATGAGACGCTGCTCACCGTGCACCACCTTCGTGTAGTCGTAACCGCAGTCCTTCAGCAGTGGCACGCGCTGCAGGACAGTTGCCATTGTGGCGATGGTCTTGAGCTTCTGTCTTTCGAAGGTGTAGGCGAGCTCGGCGTCGTCATAGGGATCACGGCTCATGCCCACGCCGAGAGCGTAGAGCATGGTCTCGCGGTCCGAGTAGCTGAAACGGTCGCCCGTTCGCTTCAAGCTCATGAGGTGATCGTACTTGAGGGCCATGGCA
>JBKDZY010000805.1:0-11143 GCA_047971765.1 Hyphomicrobiaceae bacterium
CACGCTTGGCCTCGCTCGTCAGTTCGGCGGCAACCTTGCCCACGGCCTCGCCGTTGGCACCGGAGACGACAAGCGAGAATTGCCGTTGGCCGTCGTCCTTCACGAACCAGTAGCGAATGTCGGGAATATCGGCCAGGCCTGCACCAATGAGGTGGCGCAGCTCATCCTGGCTCAGTGTGCGCTGGTCACGCTTGACGAGATTGATGACCAGCGTCGCCTTGCGCACCTCCGAGCCCGACCCCAGGATGGTGCCGCCGTTGACGAACACGCTCTTCACCTCGGGGCGGGCCGAAATCCGTTGGGCGATCTCATCGGTCGTCCTGCGGGTCGCCGACAGTCTCGAGCCCGGCGGCAATTCGACGGCCAGCAACATGCGGCCCGAGTCTTCGGCTGGCAGGAAGCCTGACGGGATGAGGTAGAACGAGCCGACCGACGCGGCGAAGACGACCAGGCCCAGCGCCACCGTTTTCAACCGATGGCGGACCGACCACCGGACCACACTGGTATAGATACCGAGAAGACGGCCTTCGTGTTCGTGATGGTCCACCGGACGCATGAAATAGGCGGCCATCATCGGCGTGATGAGGCGCGCAACGAGCAGCGAGAAGAACACGGCAACGGCAACAGTCAAACCGAACTGCTTGAAGTACTGCCCTGCGATGCCTCCCATGAAGCTCACGGGCGCGAAGACCGCAATGATCGTGGTGGTGATCGCGATCACTGCGAGGCCGATCTCATCGGCGGCTTCCATGGCCGCACGGTAGGGCGACTTGCCCATGCGCATATGACGGACGATATTCTCGATCTCGACGATGGCATCGTCCACGAGAATTCCGGTCACGATGGTGATCGCCAGCAGACTGACGAGATTGAGCGAGAAGCCCATGGCATGCATCGCCCAGAAGGTGGGGATGATGGAGAGCGGCAGGGCAATGGCGGCAATGAGGGTGGCGCGCCAGTTCCGCAGGAACACGATGATGACGAGAATGGCGAGTGCTGCACCTTCCAGCAGCGTCGACATGGTCGAATAATAGGAGCCGATGGCGTACTGGGTCGTACTGTCGATGGGCAGGATATCGACGTTCGGGTATTTCGCCTCCAGATTGGCGAGCACCTTCTCGACGGCAGCCGAAACCACGACATCGCTGGCGCCATTGCTGCGCGAGATCGAGAAGGCCACGACATTGCGCCCATCGAGCGTGGCAAAGGTTCGCCGCTCGGCGTGGCTGTCCGTGACCGTGCCGAGTGCATCCAGGCGGACCTTGCGCCCACCCGGCAGCGCAATCATGGTTGCCGCCAGATCATCGACCGACTGCTGCGAGCCCAGGGTCCGAATGGCCTGCTCGCTGGCACCGAAATCACCGCGACCGCCTGCCAGATCGACGTTTCGCGCCTTGATCTGACGATTTACATCGCCGGCCGTTATGCCGAGTGCCAGCAACTGGTTCGGATCGAGCGCGACACGCACCTCGCGCTCGACACCGCCGATGCGCTCCACCTGCGACACGCCCTTTACGCCCTGCAGTGCCCGGATGATGGTGTCATCGACGAACCACGACAGTTCTTCCGGCGTCATGGTCGGCGCCTTGGCCGCGTAGGTCAGGATCGGCAGGCCGCCGATATCGAGACGCTGGATGACTGGTTCCTCGATGGAGCGGGGAAGATCGGAACGCACGCGCGCCACCGCATCCTTGACGTCGTTGAGCGCGCGGTCCGTGTTCGTTTCGAGTCGGAACTCGATCTGAGTCAGCGATGAGCCCTCGGTCAGCGTCGAGGTGATGTGCTTGACCCCGGCGACACCTGCAACCGCGTCCTCCACCTTCTTGGTGACCTGGGATTCAAGTTCGATCGGGGCAGCACCAAGTTGATAGATGCGTACCTGGATGAGCGGCACGTCCACGTTCGGGAAGCGCGTGATCGCCAGATCCCTGAAGCTCGAAAACCCCAGCACCAGGAGGATCAGGAACAAGATGAGCGAAGGCACCGGACGACGGATCGACCAAGCGGAGATATTCATTGCCACGGGCTCCCTGCGCTCGGCACCGTCATTCGCTGCGATCCATGGCAAGTTTTCCCAGTGGTACCGGCACCGGCTTCACACGGTCCCCGTCTCGGAGGAACGTTCCCGATCGGGCGACGACGGCGTCGCCCTCGGCAAGGCCCTGGAGCACTTCGACGCGATCCTCGTCGCGCAGGCCGAGCTTGACGGCACGAACCCTGACCTGCCCATCGACCACGACCTGGACGGTTTCGCCATCCTTGCCATAGAGGATGGCAGTTGCCGGGACCGTCAGGCCGTCACTCGCCGCCGTCTTGATGGTCGCGCGCGCAAAGGATCCGATGCGCAGGTCAGGCCGGTCACCGATGAATATGCGGGCCCGGCCAAGGCGTGTTGTCCGGTCCACTTCCGGCGACACAAGGCGCACGGTGCCGATCGCATGGCCGATGCCTGACACATCAATGTCGGCGTGCTGGCCGACCTTGACCTTGTGCAGGCTCGTCTCGGAAATCTCGGCGTCGAGTTCGATCTCGCCTTTGGCGATGATGCGGAACATCGGCTCGGCTGCGCCCGAGGCATAGCCGCCGATCCGCGCCAGACGCCGGGACACGATGCCGTCAGCGGGAGCACGAATGTCGGTCCGCTCCCGGCGCCACATGATTTCGCGGCGCTGCGCTTTCACCTGGTCCCGTTCGGCGCCGGCCAGCTTCAGTCCGTCCCGCGCCGACGCCAACGCCGCCTCTGCGGTCAACCTGGCGCTCTCGCGCTGGTCCATGCCGCTTTCCGACAGGTAGCCCGAGCGGGTCAACGGTTTGGCGCGGTTATAGGCGTTGCGGGCCTCATCCATGCGCGCCTTGGCGGAATTGATCGCGCTTTCCGCCTGGGCGATGGCCGCCTCCGTCTTGGCGAGGGCGGCTGCATTCTGGGCCAACTGGGCATCGAGCGTATCCGACACGAGGCGGGCGAGGACCTGGCCCTTCGTGACCCGGTCGCCCTCATCGGCCAGCACCTCGACCACCCGCAGGCCATCGATCTCCGGCCCGACCAGAATTTCCTCCCGCGGCACCAGCGAGCCCGTCACCAGAACGGTCTCCTGGAAATGTCCCGAGCTTGCGCGCACGACGCTGACCGCGGGTGGTGGCGCGGCGTCCGACTTGTCGGTCCCTTCTTTCCCGGCATGTCCCAGATTCAGGTGACTGCCAAGCCATTCCCTGGCGCCGGGGACGTGGTCGGTGGCAACGAGGGCAGCCCCTGCGGCCACCATGACGAGGAGCCCCAATCCAACCCGCTTGATGTTCATTCCGACATCTCCAAACCCTTGCGCGCGGCACACCGGGCAGCCGCCCCCGGCCCTTCGACAGGCCTCAGCAGATTTTCGATCACATGCATGACAGCCGGCAGCGTGGCCTTGGCATCGAAACCGGGATCAACCGCGCGCCGCCAGAACACCCCATCGCCGAGAACCATGAACACCTTCGCCAGATCCGCGACGTCCAGGACGGGCCTGATGCGGTCCTGGTCCTTCAGCCTCTGGAACAGCGCCCTGAAGCTGTCGAGCACCAGTTCATCGACGGCCCGGACAATGGTGCCGACGCGCTCGTTGCGCGTGGCCTCGATGCCCATCTCGATACACAGGCAGTTCTTGTAGGCGGGTTCGTCCACCAGGTACTGGTTGCCGAGCGCGTTGAGAGCAGCCATCACGTCTTCCGCCGCCACCACCTGCTGGAACCGGGCCTGGAACTGAGCGCGGTCCCGCTCCACGATGCCCTCGATCAAGGCTTCCTTGCTGTCGAAGTAGACGTAGACCGCACCGGGGCTGACACCTGCCGCCTTGCAGATGCCCTGCATGGTGGTGCGATGGAACCCGGCCTCGCCGAAGCAGCGTTCGGCGGCGTCGAGGATATGTTCACGTCTGAGTTTCTGGACGGCAGGCTTCAAACGCGGCATCGGGACTTCCGTTCAAAGTGGCTGGTGCAAGAGGACGGCAGTTCCGCGGGCATCTGCCCGCACATCTTTTTTTCTTGGCGTCTTTTTCTTGGCGTCGAACCTCTGGCCGGCTGTGCATCAGGTTATGCCGACGGCTGGCCGGACCTGACACTCCGGTGGGTTCGCGATGGCACCCGGCCGCCTGTTCACGCGCCACATGGCACCGCCGATCACACAAAACGAACGGTCATTTTTTTATTTACGAACAGAGTGTGTCGCGGTCAAGACGCCAGGACTCGATTGCGTGCAATTGATGGCGCATCCAGCGCGGCGGGTTGAACGTGGGCACCTGAACGCCGCCATTGCGGGCGCTTTTTGAGGGCACACCGGGACCGCTGTACACGGAATGTAAAAGCCTGGGGTCTACGCTTTGCGTGTTCGCAGTGGCATTTCGTTGAATTGGACTGCCAGAAACGAACCCTGTGATTCGCGACGGATCCGGTGGCCGCCCCACGTTGACCGAGATGACGATGGTGCCCACCAGTGGATGAACGCTGAATTGTGGCGGAGTTTTGCTGCAACCTTCGGCTTCGAGGCCTGATTTGCGTCTTTCACGTCACATCACGGGCAATAAAATCGGCTTGTTTTCAACGGAATGCTAAATCGAACGACGATCAATAGATATAAGTCAAGAAGTGATAAGGTTAGCCAAAGCTAGATGGACACCAACGTGAGTACTTGAAATCGAGGCATCCAATAGAAGGAGCGCACCATGGGTACGGCAGAATTCACCTGGGAGCAGCAGCAGTCCACTCCCGCCACCACCACTTTCAGCGTCGATGACATCAAGTCGCTGGCCCAGTTGATGGCGGAACTGAAAGAGCTGACCCAATCGCGTGGCACCTATGCCGCCGCCTCCGACTTCCTGAAGCGCTTCGGAATGAACAACGGCGACGACACACTTGTGCGTCCGGAACGCCTTGCGAACTGAATGGCCATTGTGATCCGACCGGGCGGGCAAGCCAGCTAGAGCTCCCGCCAGTCGAGATAGCGATATGGCAGCAGCATGCCCGGCGCCAAACTGCGTGCGATCGCGTGGAGCGGAATGGGCGTGGGCTGCGTCAACGGCAGGGCGATGTCCTGCTCCGGCGTCCCGGTTACGGCCTTCGCGAATTCGCGACCCAGCGCAACCGACAGCCCCACGCCGCGTCCATTGCATCCAGCCCATGCATAGCCGTTCGGTCCCAGCTTGTGCATTCGCGGAAAGAAATCCCGCGTGATGCCGACATAGCCATTCCAGACATAATCGAACTTCACCTCGCCTATGTTGGGGAAGAGACGTCCCAGGCGTGAGGCGATGTAGGGCTGCATCCGTTCCCTGCGCTTGACCGGCAGCAGGATGGCGCCACCGGTGACGAGCCGGTTGCGGGCATCGTAGCGGCAGAAATAGAGCTCGCGGTGAGTGTCCGATACGGCCTGGCGGCCCGGAATGATGGTGGCGCGCACGTTGTCGGACAACGGTCTGGTTGCCATCTGCCAGGAATAGACCGGCACGACCTCCCGGGCGATGTCGGGTGCCAGCTTGTGCGAGAATTCACCGGTGTAGGCGTTGGTGGCAAGGACCAGGGCGCGCGCCTTGAGCGCCCCCTTGGCTGTCCGCGCGGACCACCCATCACCACGCTGTTGGATGTCGATGACCGGTGAGCGACCATAAATCCGGCCACCGTGCCTGAGCACCGCCTTGGCGAGACCGCGCGCCAGACCGAGCGGATTGATGTGGCCGCCGGTTGTATTTCCCCAACCACCGAACCATCGGTCCGACCCGGTTATCGCGCGCACCTCGTCACGGGACAACAGCGACACCGGTGCACCGAACCTCGACCACTGGGCGACCCGGCGTTCGGCAATCTTCACCCGGCCCGGCGAATGTACCGGCTGGACCCAACCGTTCTGTTCTGCCTCCGCATCGGCCTCGATGCCCTCTTCGCGCACCACATCGAACAGGATTCGTGCGCAATCGCGGATCAGATGAACAAGCCGCTCACCCGCTTCGCCATGGCGCGCAATAATGTCATCAGGTTCGGGCCGCGTAAGGGTGGGAATGACCTGGCCATTGTTGCGGCCCGACGCGCCCCAGCCCGGCTCCATGGCCTCGATGACTGCCACGTCATGCCCCTTCCGGGCCAGATGAAGCGCGGTCGAGAGCCCCGTGAAGCCGCCGCCGATGACCACCACGTCCGCCGCCTGCTCGCCCTGGAGCGCGGGCAGACCTGGTCCGGCCGGTGTCACGGCCGCCCAGAGGGACGGTGGCCATTCAACGCTTTTGCTCATGAGGGATCACTCCGGTCGAACAGATGCACGGGCTTGGGTTGATGGTCGCGCGGCTGCGCGCCGGCAAGCGCCGCTGGTCCATGTGGGCATCATCGCTGGCGGGATGATGCAAGTCCAGGCCAGGCTGCCCGGGATATCCTTCGCCTGACTTTCTATTGCGAAGCCAGGGAACGTCCGCCACCATGTGAGAAAACCCGCCTGCCCCGAAGGGCAGGCCCCGATTTCAAGGGAGGAACCAATGCCCGGTCCCCGACTCTCCGGAAAAGTGGCGTTCATCACCGGCGCAGGTGGCGGCATCGGCCGCGCGACGGCCGAACGCTTCGTCGAAGAAGGCGCCAAGGTGATGGTGGCGGACATCAATCGAGAGCTGGGCGAAGCGGCGGCGGCCTCTGCCCGCTCCAAAGCGGGAAATTCCGGCGGGGACGCCCACTTCTTTCATTGCGACATCACCGAACGGGCAAGCGTGACAGCCGCCATCGGCGATACCATTTCCCGCTTCGGCAAACTCGACGTACTGCACAACAACGCGGGCGGCTCGACCCCCGAAGACGGCCCCGTGACCGAAGCCTCCGATGACGAGTTCTGGCGGGTGATGAAACTCGACCTCTATGGCACCTTCCTGACCTCGAAGATCGCGCTGCCCGAGATCGCCAAGGCGGGTGGCGGTTCGGTCATCAACATGGCCTCGAACCTCGCCCTGATGGCGGTCCCCGGCCGAGCCTGCTACACGGCCGCCAAGGGTGGTGTTGCGGCTCTCACGCGGGCGATGGCGCTGGACCACGCGAAGGACAAGATCAGGGTCAACGCGATTGCGCCCTCGGTGACGTTGTCGGACCGGGTCAAGAAGCTGATGGCTGGCAATGCCGGTGTCGCCAAACTTGCCGAGAGCCATCTGTTTGGACTGGGGCAGCCCATCAATATCGCCAACATGGCCGTCTATCTGGCATCCGACGAGGCGGCGATCACGACGGGCCAAGTATTTCCCGTCGATAGCGGCGTGACCATATACTGAACGCCCCAAGGCCAGAAGGCCGCGAACGAACCATGACGCACCGGGTGCGCAAGGGGGCGGCGGACAGATGCGTCGTCCCTGCCCTCAGAACACTGTCATCGCCTGAGGATGCTGCCATCGCCTGACGATCTCGCCTTCGTGCACGAACCGGTTGCAGGTCGATTTTCCACGCGCCGTAAAAACTGAAATCAGCCCGGCCTGGCACATATTGCCGCCTGATCTTAATCCGTAAGCCGCGCTCTTCATCGAAAATCAACCCTGAACGCGCATTCTGATCGGCAGCAGGTTCGGATGCCTTTTCGAAGCCTCATTCAGGCCGCAAAGCGGTCTCGTGAACTGACTAGTTTGCGCCCAAAGGGGGTCGATTGAGTTCGACTGGGCGGGGTGGAGTCTATCGTATGCGGCGCATTGCGTTAATCGCGAGCTTGATGGCCGGGACATTGGCAACGGCAGCCGAGGCTCGCAGCGGCTCGTTCGGACATGAAGACCTGAAAAAGGCCGTCTCGGGCAAGACCGTGAAAATCAGCACCCCGATCGGACTACCACTGACCGTCAACTACGGCGCCAACGGCATCATGGTCGGCAGCGTCGGCTCTGCACTGGCCGCCTATCTCGGCTCGGCCAAGGACCGCGGCCGCTGGAAAATCCGCAACGGCAAGCTCTGCCAGAAATGGTTCAAATGGCTGGCGTCCGAAGAGATCTGCATGGAGCTCAGCCAGGCAGGCGGAACCATTCATTGGCGCACGGATTCCGGACGCACGGGCACTGCGGAAATTCAACCGGGCCCGCCAGAACTCGAAGGCCGGACGGCATCCGCCCTCGGCGTGCCGCCGCCAGTTGAAACGCCCAAACCAACCATCGCCAGGCAGGAACCCGAACCGCCGAAGCCGCAGCCCCGCCAGCACGTCCAGAGCCATGCCAAGGCTCATACGGCATCGCGCAAGGCAAAGGCCGCGCCGGCAGCACCTGAGCCGAGACTGATCGAGCAGCCGCACGAAATCACCCTCGCCGTCGCCCGCGCCGACATGACTGGCGGCAGCCGACACGGTGCGCGGGTCACGCTGGCGAGCCTCGGGTCCTCGGTTGCGCCAGCCCTGCCGCGCCATGCGATGCACCAGCCATCAACGTCGCCATCGCTGTTGATGCCGGAACATCGCGAGACCATGCGGTCAGCAGCCAACGATGTCGTCCAGATGTCTTTCGAGCAACGCTGGTGCCATGGTCACACCCAGGCTGACAATCTGGCATTGCCAAGCCTGATGGCCATCGCAATCGAGCAGACATCCCCGACAGAGCTGCCACTACCGGCCGCCGCGTGCCTGACCGCAGAGCCGATGCTGCACATCGTTTCCAAGGAAGAGCTGCGCTGACCGTTTCCGCTCTGTTGCACTCATGGACCGTAGCGGCCTAAAGGCCTGGCCCTGCGCTGGGGCATTCCGTCAACGCCGGGCCGCACGTTCTGCCTGCGTTGCTGCGAAGGCTTCCGCCCTGGCCCTGATCTCCGCCCGGTAGGGGCTCGCAGGGTAGGTCCCGAGGATCCTCAGTTCCGTCGAGAAGAACGACAACTCCTCCAGCGCCAGCCGCACCAGACGGTCGGCCGGATGACCTTCGATGTCGGCATAGAACATGGTCGCCACGAACTCTCCATTGACCTGGTAGCTCTCGAGCTTGGTCATGTTGATGCCGTTGGTGGCGAACCCGCCCATGGCCTTGTAGAGCGCCGCGGGCACGTTGCGGACATTGAAGATGAAGGTCGTCACCACCGGCCCGTTGTCGGGCTCGGCATCGTCCGGTTCGCGCGACAGGATGACGAAGCGCGTGGTGTTGTGCTTCTCGTCGTCGACATCGGGCAACAGGATGTCCAGATCGTAGATGTCGGCTGCGAGTTTCGGGGCCAGCGCCGCCTTGGACTTGTCGCCCCACTCGGCCACCTGGCGCGCGGCGCCTGCGGTGTCGGCGGCCACATGGGGGCGCAGGCCATACTTGCGAATGAGCTTGCGTGACTGCCCCAGCGCATGGACATGGCTGTAGAGGTCCTTCACGTCCTCCACCCTGGTTCCTCTGACGCCCATCAACTGATGGCGAATCGGCAGGAAATGCTCACCCACAATGTAGAGATTCGAATTGGGCAGCAGGTGATGGATGTCGGCCACGCGCCCGGCAAGGGAGTTCTCGATCGGGATCATCGCATACTGCGCCTCGCCCGACTGGACCGCACCAATCGCGTCCTCGAAGGTGGGGCAGGCAATCGGCTCGAACTCTGCATAGGCCTGATTGCAGGCGGTATGCGAGTTGGCCCCGGGCTCGCCCTGATAGGAGATCTTGGGCTTTTCGCTCGCCATGGGTTCCTCGTTCATCAATTCGACTGTTAACCGTTCACGACTTGCCGATTTCCTGGCGCGCGCGTTCGAGATCCGCTGGGGTGTCGACGCCGAGGGGTACCGTATCCACAATCCTCACGTCGATGCGCATGTTGTCCTCCAGCGCACGAAGTTGCTCAAGACGTTCACGGATCTCGAGCGGCGAAGGCGGGAGACTGACGAACCGCTCCAGGGCCGCCCGGCGGTAGGCATAGATGCCGATATGGTGATAGAGCGCGCCATCACCGGAGGGCGCGGTGGCGCGCGTGAAGTAGAGCGCGCGCAGCGTGGCGGCGCCAACGGGCGTGCCAACCACCTTGACGACACTCGGATTGGTCCGCTCCTCGGGTTCGCGGATCTCTGCCGTCAGGGTCGCGATATCGACGCCCGGCACCGCCAAAGGCTCAACACAGGCCTTGACGAGACGTGGTTCCAAGGTCGGCAGATCCCCTTGAAGATTGACGATAATACCGGCCTTGCCGTCAGGGTCGACCTTGCCGACCGCCTCGAACACCCGGTCGGAGCCGGAGGCGTGATCGGCGCGGGTCATCACCGCCTCACCGCCGGCGGCCTGGATGGCATCGCGGATCTCTTCCGCATCAGTTGCAACAACCACTCTCCCGACCCCGGATTCGACGGCGCGCTTCCAGACGTGCACGATCATGGGGTGTCCGCAAATATCGGCCATCGGCTTTCCGGGGAGACGGGAGGCCTGCATCCGGGCAGGCACAACGACGAGAATTTGGGGCTCAGGCATGGGTTCAATCCGGCCATGGGTGACAATTGGTCTCGGGGGCTTGTCCTAGAACACTTGTCTCGCCGGTTGCAAGGCGACCTGGAGCCCCTATAGTTGCCTCCGCTTCACCGCGCACCCCCTGTGAACCGTTGGTTGCGCCGGTGAAACAATTCATTTGCACGGGCCCTCACCGCGCGCTCCCCAAAATTGTATGGGACTAACGGCGTAAGCGGTGTGCGGCCTACTGGTGAGACTCGGGATCTGGGGCGCATGGACAGCTTCGAGTTCAATAAGATTGCAGGCGGTGTTCTGACGGCACTGCTTTTCATGTTCGGCTTGCCGGAAATCGTCCATATCCTGGGCGGTGGTGAAGGCCATGTCGAACACAAGGCAAACGCCGGCTACACTTTGCCAATGCCAAAGGGCGGTGAAGGTGGGGCCAGCAGCGGTCCAGCCAAACCTGAATTCAGCTTTGCGACGGTCGCCGGCCTGATGCCAAAGGCAAGCCCGGATGCCGGCAAGGACATCTTCAAGGCCTGTCACGCATGCCACACCAGCGAAAAGGGCGGCCCGAACAAGACCGGTCCGAACCTCTTCGGCATCGTCGGACGACCCATCGGCAAGCATGGCGGGTTCAACTATTCCTCAGCGTTTGCCGATCACGGCGGCAACTGGACGTGGGAGCATCTCGCCCATTACCTGCACAAGCCGAAGGAATACATCCCGGGTAACAAGATGTCCTACGCCGGCGTGCACAGCGAGCAGGATCTTGCCGATCT
>JBKDZY010000806.1:0-4148 GCA_047971765.1 Hyphomicrobiaceae bacterium
CATGACGCTCTGTTCCGGTTTTGGGCAGACCTACTTTGTCTCGGTGTTCGGAACAGCCATCAGGACCAACCTGAACCTCAGCCATACCGTTTATGGGGCGTGTTATTCCGTTGGCACGTTGAGCAGTGCCGTGCTGCTGATTTGGGCCGGCCGGATCATCGACCGGACCTCCTTGATCAAGTTTTCCATGGCCGCCATCTGCGGGCTCGCTTTCGCGGTCGCGCTCCTGTCCGAGGCTTCCAGCTGGCTGTCCCTGGCGTTCGCGTTTTTTGCGACACGCTTCTTCGGCCAGGGGCTCATGGTCCACGCATCCATGACGACCATGGCGCGCGAGTTCTCCGCCAAACGTGGCCGCGCGGTCTCCCTGGCCTCGACCGGCCATGTTGCCGGCAGTGCCACGCTTCCAGGCATAGCGATCGCGCTCATGGCCTTCATGTCGTGGCAGAACGTGTGGCTGATCGCGAGTGCATTCCTTCTGCTGGTCACATTGCCGGCAGTCTTGTTCCTCGTATCCTACGCCAACCGCAACAAGGAAGATGTCGGCCCGCAGGCAGCCGTCACACAGGCTGACGCACACGCAACCCCATCCGCATCGGCGGAGGCCGCCAAGGCCGAAGCCGCAGATCCGGCCAATTGGCCATTTGCCGAGATCGTCCGGAATCCGGGTCTCTACATCCGCCTTGCCGTCCTGTTGGCGCCCGCCTTCATCGCCGCCGGCTACATGTTCCATCAGGCCTATATCGTAAGCCAGAAGGGCTGGGATCTGAAGGTCATTGCGGCAGCACTCGCAGCCTATTCCATCGGTTCCTTCGTGATGACACTGGCGACCGGCCCGTTGGTGGACAGGTTTACCAGCAACAAGCTGATTCCTGTCACCCAGGTCCCGCTCATACTGTCCTGCCTGATGATGACGCACCTGCAGTCAGAAACCGGAGCACTGACGAGCTTCGCCCTCCTCGGCCTCAGCATGGGCATGACGCAGGTGGTCTTTGGCGCCATCTGGGCGGAGCTCTATGGCACCGCCCATCTCGGCGCAGTCAGGGCCTTCACCGGCTCTTCTGTCGTTGTGGCATCGGGTCTGGCACCCGGTACATTAGGTCATCTGATGGACCACGGTTGGAGCGTGGCCTCGATTTCCCTGGCCCTCGCGATCTACTGTTTCCTGGCGGCAGCCATCTCACTCGTCGTACCGATACCGAAGCGTCGTCAGCCCCAGACCAGTAATTGTTGAGGCAGCGCCCAGCTCAGTTGCACACTGCCTTGCCATATCAAAAAATCCTGCCGTATCAATACGAGGTCAGGTGCACCGCCCCGCCGCGATCAGACACCCGCGGCGTGAGGCCGTTCGCAATCGCCCGTTCCAAGGCCGCCCGGCCCGCCTGTCGGGCCAGTACCTCCGGCACCACCCACATGCTGTAGCCATTCCCGACGAATGTCTTTCGGCATTGCAGGTCACCACCCGACAGGCGGCAATCGGACGTGCTGGTCAACCTCGCAGGTTCGCGCTTGTCGTGACGTATGACGTGCATATCCACCGGCTGCAGCGCCACGGGATAGCTGACCAGATCGACATCCCGGAAAATACAGGTGAGTGAGTTGCGGCACGCTCCCGCCCTGGAGCCGAGCGTCCGAGCAACCCCGAATGCCCGCGCCCGGGACATGACCCGTGCCGGCGCGCCCGAACCATTGCTCACATAGCAATCCCACCCCTTGCACAGCAGTGGATCGGCAGTCTTGTTGTTCCTCCGGATACCATAGTCGCCAGGTTGCATCACCAGAAGAACCGCGACCTGCGTCGACCTCAGATCACCAGGGACCGGAACCTGACGATCCGCGTGAGCCGTCGATCCTCGTCCGTCCTGGAAACCTGGTTCACGCTCCGTGCGCGCCTGGTGCAACGTCTCGAGCAATGCGTCGGCTTCTTCCGCGCGCCGGTCGTTGAGCTCGGACTGACGCCGCATCTGGGCCAGGCGTTGGTCCTCCGCAATGCGCTGTGCTTCCTCGGCACGACGGCGCTCCGCAGCCAACTGCTTCGCCTCATCGTCCCGACGCTGTTCCTCCGCCACGCGCTTCGCTTCCTCGGCACGCCGGCGCTCTGCAGACAACTGCTGTGCCGCCTCCGCCGCTCGCTGCGCCTCAATACGCCCCATGTCGTCTCGTCGCGCCTCGGCTTCCGCACGGGCACGCTCCAGCATGTCAATCTCGTCAAGACGATGCTGCTCGTCTTCGCGACCTTGCGCCGAACGCTGCGCGAACTGCTTGCGGGGAACGGTCTTGGCCTTGCCAGCCGCATCCGCCGCAAAACGCTCCGCAATCGCCCGCGCCGCACCATCTCCTTCGGCCCGGACCGGCGCACCAGCCGCCATCATCGCCACAATAACAACGCTGAAATAAAGTTGGCTCTTGCGCCCTTGCCCCGTGCGCATAGCCCGCCTCCTTCGCTAGAACCACACGACCGCCAGACCAAATCCTGCCTGCGGCATTTAACTGATCAATCGTCAATTAAAATTGGGGCAGCAACGGGGAGGAAAAATGAACACCGTATGAATTTTGCCTTAATCCTGCTCTGCGCGCAGAATGCCGCGCAATCCCTCGCGATATGACGGATAGCGCAGCGAACCGCCCAGCAGCGTCTTGAGTTGCCCATTGCGGACACGCTTGCACTCCGCGTAGAAGCTCGCCGCCATCGGCGAAAGCGAGGCCTGGGCAATCGGCACCAGCGGTGGCGGGTCAAGCCCCAGGAGACCGGCGGCAAAGGCTGTCACCTCATGCGCGGGCGCAGGCTCGTCATCCGCGAAATTATAGACCCCCCCCCGCCTTGAACCAGTCATCGCCGCCCAGACCCCCCGTGCGATATCCTCCACATGGATCCGGTTGAAAACCTGGCCCGGACTGTCAATCCGCCGGGCGGTCCCCTTGCGCAACGCATCGAACGCACTGCGTCCCGGACCATAAATCCCCGCCAGTCGGAACACCTCGACGCATGTGCCCGTCCGCCGCCCGAACTCAAGCCATTGCTCATCGGCGGCGAGCCGCCAGCGGCTGCGCTGACTGGTTGGCGCTGGTGGCGTACTCTCATCCACCCATCCGCCTTGCCGATCACCATAAACACCGACCGTCGACAGATAACCGATCCACGACAACCCGGCAGCAGCTTCGAGATCGGCCCCATGCAGCGCCAGGGCCGGGTCCCCCTCATTGCCTGGTGGAACCGAAACCAGGACGTGACTGGCCCCCGCTAATAGCGAGGCGAGTTCCGCCGAGCGGCTCTGCCCATCAAACACCACGCCCCTCCCCCCAAGCCGGGTGACGAGGTCCAACCGCTCAGGCGACCGGGCCGTGCCAACGATCTCGTAACCGGCCTCGGCAGCGAGCGCACAAACGGCGCGGGCACTGAACCCGAAGCCAAGGCAAACGAGACGCCTGCCGTCACGGGATGCGTTCTGGCCTCCGCTTGTCATCCGTCGATTTCCGCTTTCCACTCTGCTTCCACCTCGTCGCAGCTCTCATCCGCACGCAACCGCGCGCCCTCGGCACGAACCGCCTCCCGCCCAGCAAGGCGCGCCAGTGCCCAGATCGCCATGCCACGCACCAGTGGCGAACCATCCGTCAACAACCGCATGACCGGTTCGATCAGCGCCTTGTCCCCGCTGTTGCCAGCCGCGATCAGCACATTCCGCAGGAACCGGTCCCGCCCGGTCCGCTTCACCGGCGTTCCCGCAAATCGTTGCCTGAACGCCGCATCATCGAGCAGCAACAGCTCGCCCAGCGCCGGATTGTCCGTTTCGCCGCGCGCGTGCAGACGATGCTCCCTGGCTCGTTGCGCGAACTTGTTCCACGGACAAACCGCCAGGCAGTCATCACAGCCGTAGACCCGATTGGCCAGCGCGGCCCTGAACACGCGCGGGATCACCCCCTTGTGCACGATGGTCAGGAAGGCAATGCAGCGGCGTGCATCGAGGCGATAGGGCGCCGGGAACGCTTTCGTGGGACAGACATCGAGACAACGCCGGCACGCGCCACAATGATCAGGTGACGGCGCCGCGGCTTCGAGATGGGCCGTCGTCAACACCGCCCCCAGGAACAGCCAGGACCCATGCGTTCTTGAAACGAGGTTGGTATGCTTCCCCTGCCAACCAAGCCCCGCC
>JBKDZY010000807.1:0-7046 GCA_047971765.1 Hyphomicrobiaceae bacterium
GTCGCAGAGCCATCCGCGTTCAAGGTCACGACGCACTCGGTCGCGTGCCCGGCGAGGATCTCGTCGATGGCATTGTCTACAACCTCGTAGACCATGTGATGCAAGCCTGAGCCGTCATCGGTGTCGCCGATGTACATGCCCGGACGCTTGCGGACGGCATCGAGGCCTTTCAGCATCTTGATGGAATCTTCGCCGTAGTCCTCGGCCTCGTCCGGCTTCCTAGCAGGCGTTGCATTCATGCGCGGAAAGTCCTTAAAAATCAGAAGAATCTGCAGGTCTACCTGTATAGCACAGAGGCGCACGGAAAGGGCACGAAATCATGAATTGAACAACGATTTAACCGGATTATTTTTCTTTTGTTTTCAATGTTTTATGTGCTTGTCAATTTGTGGTCGCAGCGGATGGCGTGAAGATGCCTGTTTCGCTCACCGGAATAAACTGTGCGTCGTTCATCAGGAAGTCGAATGCCTGTGGGTCGGTCCCTGTCAGCCAGGCCTGGGACCCGAGCCTCAAAATCTCGGAAAACAGGGCGGCGCGGCGGTTGGGATCAAGGTGTGCTGCAATTTCGTCGAGCAGGAGTATGGGTGGGATGCCGTTGCGGCGCCCGGCCAGCAGTTCGGCCTGGGCAAGCAACAAGCCAACCAGCAGCGACTTCTGCTCGCCGGTGGAAGACGCCGACGCCGGCATGTTCTTCGGGCCGTGCCCGACCAGGAGGTCTGACCGGTGGGGGCCTTCGAGGGTTCGGCCGGCTGCGCGATCGCGATCGCGGTTGCGATCGAGGCGGGCCAGATAGTCATCCTCGACGTCGATGGCCGGGCTTGTGGCGAGTGCCTCTTCCAGCACGCCGGATAGGCTGACATCTGCCCAGGGGAAGGGCGAGTCCGGGCTGCGGCTGCGGCGGGCGTCGATGGTTGCTTTGAGGCTGGCAAGCAGCTCCATGCGCGCGGCGGCAATGGCGACGGCGGTCTCGGCCATGACCCGTTCGAGGCCATGGAAGCGCGCGTGATCGCGGACGTTTTCGTCGAGCAGGCGGTTGCGTTGGCGCATGGCGCGTTCGAACTGATTGTAGCGGGTGCCATGTCCGGCATCGAAGGTCAGTACGAGCCGGTCAAGGAAGCGGCGGCGGTCGCCAGCGGGACCTGTGAACAGGCCGTCCATGGCGGGCAGCAGCCAGACCAGTTCGACAAGGCCTGCGAGTGTTCCCGATCCCGACTGGTTCTCGCCGTCGATGCGGACCGTGCGCCCCTGCCCTGTCCGTTGCTGTCCGCGGCGCAAAGGGTCGAGGCCGGTCCCGACATCAATGGGGCCGGTCTCGGATTCGATGGTGGCGGCAACGGCCCAGCCGCCACTGCCACCAAGGCGGGCCATCTCATCGTAGGCGGCACGGCGCATCCCGCGGCCTGCGGACAGCAGCGAGACGGCTTCGAGAATATTGGTCTTGCCGGCGCCGTTGGGACCGGCAAGCACGACAGGCCTGCGGTCAAGGGACAGGTCAAGCCGCGCATGATTGCGGAAATCGGTGAGCTGGAGGCGGGAGATCCACATGGCGATGGGCCTTGGTCCAGTTTCACCGCGGCCCGTCCTTCACGGGACCGGGAAACCGGTCCCTGAGCGGGCAACGGCGCCGCTCAATGCCGTTCCTGTTGGCTGGCGGTGCCGACTGTGGGGCGCAAGCGGTTCCGGCTCACACGCGCATCGGCATGAGCACATAGAGCGCGCGGTCGTCGCCTGCATCCTTGACCATGGTGGGCGAGCCGGGATCGGCCAGCAGGAACAGCAGGGTGTCGCTCTCGATCTGGCCGGAGATGTCCAGCAGATAGCGGTGGTTGAAGCCGATTTCGAGTTCGCCGGAGCCATAATCCACGGCCAGCTCCTCGGTCGCGCTGCCGCCGTCCGGGTTGCTGACCGAGAGCACCAGCTTGTCCGGCGTGATGGCGAGCTTGACCGCCCGTCCACGCTCGCTGGCAATGGTCGCCACGCGATCGACCGCCGACATGAAGGTGGCATTGGCGACCTTCATGGCCTTGTCATTCGACTGCGGAATCACGCGCTGATAGTCGGGGAACGAGCCGTCGATCAGCTTGGAGATCAAGGTGATCGGGCCGATCTCGAAGCGCACCTTGGCGGCGGACACGCCGACGGCAATCGGCGCCTCGGTGGTCTCGATCAGCCGATGGAGTTCGTGCACCGTCTTGCGCGGAATGATGACACCCGGCATTGCTTCGGCGCCTTGCGGGCAATCGACATCGAGCTGTGCGAGACGGTGACCGTCGGTTGCAACCGCGCGCAGGACCTTGTGATCGCCCTGGTCGGCGGCGTGGAGGTAGATGCCGTTCAGATAATAGCGGGTTTCCTCGGTCGAGATCGCGAAGCGCGTCTTCTCGATCAGGGATTTGAGATCGAGGGCGGGAATCTCGAAATTGCAGCCCATTTCGCCGGCTGCGAGATCCGGGAAATCGTCGGCGGCAATGGTCTGCAGGGCAAAACGGGCCTGCCCGGCGCGAATGGTGAGGCGCTCACGCTCGGCGTCGCGGACGATCTCGACTTCGGCGCCGTCCGGCAACTTGCGCACGATGTCGTGCAGGACGTGAGCCGGGACGGTGATGGCGCCCGGCTCATCGACGGTCGCGGTCACGGCCTCGATCACCTCGCGTTCCAGGTCGGTCGCCCGCAATTCCAGCGATGTGCCGGTCGCGCGCAGCAGGACATTCGACAGGATCGGAATGGTGGTGCGGCGCTCGACGACGCTCGTGACGTGCCCAAGTGCGCGCATCAGCTCGCTTCGTTCGATCACCAGCCGCATGGCTCAGGCCTCTTCATCTTCAATCATGCTCGCGTCCGGGTACCAGAGCAGACAGCGAGGGCATCTTTCCCATCGCCGTCCCTGGGGCGAGGACGCCGCTGATTTCTCGGTACCACTGGGAGAATCGTTGTCGTGCAAACTTGAACTGGAAGCCCCGGAAATGCAAGGCCCCCTTTTGTTCCAGGTATGAGGCCAGTTGGCACAGCCCGGGTCGGTGCAACCAATGTGGCCGGTGCGGAACTTTTCGTGACCGAGCGTGATCGGTCACGATGGCGCGCGTTCATCCGGCCTTGGTGATCAGGTGCGAGCGATCAAGCATGGACGATCAGGCATTGCCCGACGCGCTCGCCTGCTTGCCAATCTCATGCCGCCCGTTTCCGAAAGGCGTTCAGGCTGCCGGCGTGTACGAGTTCGGATGGCAGGGTGTGACCAACGATCTCTTCCGCCATGCGGCCGACCTCGATCAGCTTGTCCAGGTCTATGCCGGTCTCGATCCCCATTTCCTGGCAGAGCAGCACCAACTCCTCCGTGCAGATGTTTCCAGCAGCACCCTTCTGGCCGGCGAACGGACAGCCGCCAAGCCCACCAACGGTGGTGTCGAACTGGGCAATTCCCATCTTGATTGCTGCATGGGCGTTGGCGACAGCCATGCCGCGGGTATCGTGGAGGTGCAGGGCGATGGTGTGGTCCGGCCACCGCGACCGCACTTCACCGATCACGCGCTCGATACGGGGCGGAATGGCCCAGCCCATGGTGTCGGCCAGCGAGATCAGCTCGATCTCGGCATTGTATTCACGCGCGATGGCGAAACCGTCCTCGACTGTCTTGACGACCTGCTCGGGGGAGACATCCCCTGTGTAATTGCAACCGAATGCCGCCATCACGCCGATGCGCCGGACCTTGATGCCCTTCTCGATATGAAGCGCGGTCTGCTTGCGCATGGCCGCCAGGTTTTCGGCGTGGGTGCGGTTCAGGTTCTTTTTGGTGAAGCCTTCCGAGGCGGTCAGCGAGATCGAGCCGGTGAGGTGCAGCTTGTCGCGGAACGCCAGCGCGCGCTCGAGGCCCGACGCATTGAACCACAGGGCCGTGTAGTCGATGCCGGGCCTGGCCTTGAAGCCGGCCACGGTGTCCTCGGCGTCGGCCCACTGCGGGACCACGCGCGGGGAGACGAACGAGCACACCTGGATGTGCGTCAGGCCGGTTTCGGCAAGTCCTTCGATCAGGCGGATCTTGTCGGCTGTCGAAATGGGGCCGGGTTCGATCTGGAAGCCTTCGCGCGGGCCTTCCTCGTGAATGTCGACGCGCTTGGGAAGATCGCTCATCGGGGCTCTCCTCGGAATGTCTCTTGTTGGACCCTGGGCCAGCCGTCTGCAGCCGGGGTGGTCGAATGGCACGGAACACAATGCGGCGGGTCCTGGGACTTGTCTAGGACTGATCGCAGCGGCCGGATCATGGCGGCGTGCCCTGAGGGCTGGGTGTGGCGGATGGCGCCAGGGCCGGGGCCCTGGTGCATTGGCGTCGCCTACCCTTAAATTGGCGCGATCACAGATGGCAGGGGTAGAGGTGTCATGACGAAATCCACGAAGACGGGGGCGGCTGCGGCGCCCGCAACGGCGGCCGGCGCCTATCTGGCGCTGCTCAAGTCCCGCGGTGTCGATTGGCTGCTTGCCAATGCCGGCACGGACTTTTCGCCCATCATCGAGGCGCTGGTGCATGGCCGCAAGCATGGCATCCAGATGCCGGAGGCGGTGGCCATCTCGCACGAGACCACGGCGGTCGGCATGGCGCACGGCTACTGGCTGGTGACGGGCCGGCCGCAGGCGGTGATGGTGCACGTCAATGTCGGCACGGCCAATGCCATGATGGGTATCATCAATGCGTCGCGCGATCAGGTGCCGATGCTGTTCACGTCCGGGCGCACGCCGGTCACCGAATTCGGGCGGGCTGGTGGGCGCGACGTGCCGATCCACTGGGGCCAGGAGATGTTCGATCAGGCCTCCATGCTGCGCGAATTCGTGAAGTTCGACTACGAACTCAGGTATTCGGACCAGGTGGCGAATGTGGTGGACAGGGCCTTGTCGGTGGCGATGAGCGAGCCGCGAGGGCCGGTCTATCTCAGTCTGCCGCGCGAGGCGCTGGCGGAAGCGTGGACGGGCGGTGCGATCCTGCCGGAGCCGGGGCTCAAGGCCGCGACCTCGCCGGCGCCCGACCGGGATGCGGTGGCAGAGGTTGCCGCGCTGCTCGCCAAGGCGAAGCGGCCGTTGATTATCGCGGGGCGCGGGGACCGGGGGGCGTTCGATGCGATTGCGCCGTTTGCCGATGCGTTCGGCATTCCGGTGGCGCATTTCTGGCCGGCGCGGCTCGCCATCGCCACGGATCATCCGATGCATGCGGGCTTCGATGTGGGCCCCTGGGTGCAGGATGCCGATGTCGTGCTGGTTCTCGATGTGATGGTGCCGTGGCTGCCAGCGCGGCACAAGCTGACGGATGGGGTGCGCATTGTCCACGTCGGACCGGACCCGGCCTTCCACCGCATCCCGATGCGGTCGTTTCCGGGTGACATGTTCATCACGGCGAACGCCACGCAGACCGTTCGTGATCTGCACGCTGTGATGGCGGATATGACGGGCGCGGCCAAGGGTTTTGCCAAGCGGCGCTCGGCGGTAGCGGCCGAGATCGCGGTGGCCAGGGAACAGCGATCTGCGGCACTGGCCGAGCCGCCGCGGGGGCCGCTCACCAATGCATGGGTCAGCCGGGTGCTCTCGGATGCGCTGGACGATGATGCCATCGTCGTCGGCGAACTGGGGATCGATCCCTCGGCGATGCGGCTCACGCATGCGAATGCGTGGTTCGGTCATCCCATTGCCGCGGGGCTTGGATGGGCCATCCCGGCGGCACTCGGCGCCAAGCTCGCCAATCCAGATGCGGTGGTGGTGGTGGGCGTTGGGGATGGCTCGTGCATGTTTGCCAATCCGGTTGCCTGTTTTCAGGCTGGCGAGTCCCTGGGGCTGCCACTGTTGACGATCGTGTTCAACAACGGTGTGTGGAATGCGGTCCGCCGGGCCACCCGCACGCTTTATCCGGAGGGGCTGGCGGTTGCAGAAAATGTCATGCCGCTGACGGCGCTCAGTCCGTCGCCCGCCTTCGAGAAGGTGGTGGAAGCGTCGGGCGGGTGGGGCCTGAGGGTCGAGGATGCCGAAGCCTTGCCCGGCGCCATTGCCGAGGCGCTGCGCGTGGTGCGCGAGGAGCGTCGTCATGCGCTGCTGAACGTGATTGTTGCGCCCGGCTAGTCTCCGGGTACGTGCAGTCGTGCCGACCGAAGGCCGGCGGCACGACTGCTGCCGTTACTCTCGCTGCCGTTACTCTGGCGTTCAGCCATATTTCCTACTAAGATTGTGGCTAGATTTTCTGTTTGATGTTCATGTCAAGGGACTGTCGCCATGAAGCTTCTTGCTGCAATCGGCGCCCTCGCGATACTTCTGGGTTGTGCTGCTGGTGCCTATTTTTTCGGGGGTTTCTATAGCGTGTCGGCCATGATGGAAGATCCGGCACCTGTCTCATGGGCGCTGCAGAGGGTGCGCCACGCCTCCATTTCTCATCATGATGCGGCCAAGCCGCCGATTGCCGTCGATGACGCGGCGGTCATCCAGGCTGGCGCCAAGGGTTTTGCCAAGTTCGGATGTGCCAACTGCCACGGCGGACCTGGTGTCGGCTGGGCGAAATTCTCCGAAGGGCTCAATCCGGGGCCGCCGGATCTCAAGGATGTGGCAAAGGCCGAAAGCGTTTCGCACATCTTCTGGGTGGTCAAGAACGGCATCCGCATGACGGGCATGCCGAGCTTCGGGAAGGCGGGCATTGACGATACGCAGCTCTGGCAGATTGCCGCGTTCGTGAAGAAGCTGCCCGGCGTTTCCGATGCCGACTACAAGGCCTGGACGGCCAACCCGATGCAGTGAGTCGAGGGCGGGGTATGGAGTTTTCCCCTGCCAGCTCCCTGTTGCTGACGGGAAGGTGCCTTTGAGTTGCATTGCGCGCCCTTCCTGGAAGACCTGGCGTGATGGCGATAGTGTCAACGATGGATAGCCTATCTTGTTCACCATCTGCTTCCTGGTAGAATCGTAGAAATAATTGTTGGTCTCGTTGGAGGTGAAGGCCATTTGGTTGAATTTTTCTTGGGGCTGACATAGGTAGCGTGTCTGCCGTTACTTGAACCACCACTGTTGCAGAACCTTGGTGAGATTGG
>JBKDZY010000808.1:0-3268 GCA_047971765.1 Hyphomicrobiaceae bacterium
AGATCATACTGATAGTTCGGGAACGGGTAGCTCGCGACGAACTGCTCCTTTCCGGAGAAATTCCTGAACTTGAAGGAATTATCGCCGAAATCGAACAGGGTGCGCAGGTTGTTCTCCTCAGCATCGTAAAGATTGCCAAGGGTGATCTGACCGGCCTCGGTCTTGGCCAGAAGGCGGCGCTGGATGACTTCGGCCACATCTTGGGAGTTCAGCGGCATCCGGTTGGCGAAGCGCGCCTGGATTTTCGAGAAGTCATTCTCTTGCTGCGCCGTCAGATCCCCGATGACCGAACCCATGTCCTGCTGGGCAGTGACAACAATCCAGGCCTGCCCCTTGCATTTCGTGTTCAGGCTTTCGGCAATGGTCTGCAGGTTCGTCATGAGCTTGACGTTGTCAGCGATATACTGCCCCACCTCATCGACGAAGAAATTCAGCCGGAACTTCGGCCCCTGCGCATCGATCCACGACTTCACCATATTGGCGAAATCCTCGATCGAGACCTTCGTATCCTTACGATACTGGCCAAGAACATCATTGACCTCATCGCCCGTGACCTCGGCAAAGGCGGCGGCAATGTGCTTGCCTTCCATCAGAGCCTGTTCGCGCCCGCGCTCCCAAGGCTTACCGGAAGACTGCGCAAAGGCCGCCTTGAAGGCATCGAGCTTGCCTCGACTGTCCAAATCACGTTCGAACTGCGCGATATGCGGGAGCTTGCCGTAATAACCGCACATCTCGTCAAAGACCTTCTGGAAGACGGCCAGAAGCGCATCAACATCCGTCTTCGAGATCACATCCGCCTTCTGATCGATATTGAACAATACCGACCGGGACGGGATGGACACCGCCTTGCGCAGGGCTCCTGCCAACATCGGGTTGCCTGCAAGTTTGCGCTCAAAAATTTCGACGGCACGCTGTCCCTCGACCTCATCGTTCTCCAGCAGAAGGGCAAGCATCTTGAGCAGGTGCGACTTACCTGATCCGAAGAATCCTGAGATCCACACGCCGTTCGCGGTGTCGTAATTATTGTATGCGTCGAGGAATTGCTCCAAACGCGCGCCGATCTCGTTGGTAATGACATACTCATCGAGCTCGGTCAGAAGGCTGGCTTTGTCATCAGCCTTGATTACCCCGTCGATCGAGCGGTCGACCGGCTTGGCAAAGATATTGCGTAGAAGAGTAGCCATCCGTCAGACCTCGTAATTCATAATATTAAACGCACGGTAGTATTTGTCGTCATGCAGTAAGCCGAACAATTCCAGCGAAGCTCCTGTCGCCAATGCATGCGTATATTTTCCGGGAAAGAACATGACGGTCGGACGATCCTTCGCGGTGCTTTGCAAGTTGTTGAGCACATTGTGCGAACGCAAGTAGGGGTAAACCTCACCTACGCCTGACAGGAGGATCACATCGTGTGGGACTTCTTCGATGCGACGCGCAATCTCTGGAATGAGATGTGCCTGGGGGTCCAGAACACCTTGCAACAGTTCCTTGAGTTCCGCCTTCTCCGTTTCGGCTTCCACTTCAAGAATTTGGTCAAAGATTCCCCGATCCTCAAGGATCCTGACCGAAAGGTCATAAAGATCTATATCAAGCACCCGCACACCAGCATGGCCGAGCCGGGCGATCAGATCCTCGCGATCTTCGCCCAAACTCAGTCCGTCTTCGGCATCAAAAGCGCAGATGAAGAAAGGAACCTCGTTTCCCAGCCCTTGCTTTTGCAAGAACCGCTCACTGGAAATCACCTTGAATAAGTGCTCGGCACGAGCGCGTCTGTCAGTTTTCGTGCTCACGGTTCCCCCCATTACCAGGAAAGATCCGCAAATCCGCCGGATTACTCTCCTCAATCAGCCGCTTCATGCGCCCCGATAACCAAATCGGCTGAATTCTCCCCTCAACACTTCGCAAGCCCGATTCACGCAGTATCCGAAACAAAACCTGACGCAGTTTTGCGCGGGTTGAAGCTGAAAGTTCAGCGAGACTTGGGTCGAATTCTGTTTTCTCCTCAAGAAAGCGGTCAAAAACCTCGTGGCCCAGATCAAGACGCCAGGATTGGTAGCGCTCGTTGATCACCTCGACAGCGAACTCGCGGACAAAGCGATAGGTTCGGCAGACCGCTAGCCACATCATCGCCTGCTGCTCAGCACGGTCAGCCTCTCCCGAAAGGTAATGGCGTTCAGCATCGGAGAGATGACCCACGCGGTCGTATACTTCGCGAAGCGCACGGGTTTGTGATGCCAATTTGGGCAAGGACGATGCGCCATAGGCGAGCACGCGCTCACGGGCAGACGCCCAGGTCTCGCCGGGTCGATAAGCTTCGACGATCACGAGGCTCTCGTTGAGCATCAGCCCACCCACACCAAAGGACATTCGGTATTTCGCTGTGGCTACCATCATTCGGGCACCGCCCGGCTTGCTACGTCAGCCTTGTCGAACTCATGTTGCGAACGCTCAAGGGCGGCAGCGACCTCGCTTTCGTCAGCTGCAACGATATGCTGGGTCCGGGGATCACGCAGCCTTGCCCCTTCAAAAAGCCCTAGCCGCTTGAGCACATAAAATAGCATGGCATAGCGAACCGTCAGCACAGCGCGCCCATCCACCATGTTGTAGTCCTTCGCGACCACCACCTGCTGACCAACTGACAGATCGGGATGCGGCACAATGGCTATATCGAAAGACTCTTGCCACAGACTGTCCTGCGTCGCACCAGCGCCTGGCGCATCGAACTCACCGTGTCCAAGCACACGCGAAAGCAGGAAATCTTTGAATCGCTCTGTCTCGTGGCACCACGCCCGAACATGCCAACGCAGGCCATCAAAGCCAAACGCATGCGGTGTAATCCGCCGCCATGCCGGATCGGGCCGATCACGGTTCAGAGATTGATAGTGAAGGTCGAGCGATTTTTCTTCACGTACTGCCGTCAGAATAGAACGCAGCACTTCGGTGTCGACCTTACGGCGCAAAGTGAGAGCGACATCCATGTCAGGCGGAGAAGCGAGCCAGTTCGCACCCGCTTCGACGAAACCTTCCGCCATCGAGCGCATTCGCATGAGATAAGCATCCGGATCGGGATCCAGAAACACCGGCTGAAATTCCGGACCGGCTACGTAGCGGCGAGCGCTTTTGTCATAGACCGCATTCTGTGGCGCGCGCTCCTGATAATGGGTCAGATCCTTTGATGCCTGCGGAACCGAGACGCCAAAGGTATCGATCAGGTCAGAGCGGTTGACGCCCCCCTCCCAAAACAGGCGGAATTCGATGAACTCCAACC
>JBKDZY010000809.1:0-5940 GCA_047971765.1 Hyphomicrobiaceae bacterium
CGGCCGCTGGCGAATGGCCTCGGGGAACTGGCGCAGGCACCGCTCGGCATGGACTTGAAGCCAGCGGGCGATACCGCCGCAGCAGTGGCGCCCATGCCCGACAGCCTCATGGACCTGCCCCTGGGCACTGCCCGCGCCCAGCTCAACGAGACCTACATCGTTGCCGAACGGCGGGGTTCCATGATCATAGTCGATCAGCACGCCGCCCATGAGCGCCTCGTCTATGAACGCATGAAGCGCCAACTGGCGGAAGGCGGGGTCGCGCGGCAGGGGCTGCTGATCCCCGAGATCGTGGAAATGGACCCTGACGAGGCCGCGCTGCTGTGCGACTGGTCCGATGAGTTGGCCGAGCTGGGCCTCTGCCTCGAACCGTTCGGGCCTGGAGCCGTCGCTGTGCGTGAGGTGCCCGCGCTGCTCGGGAAGACGGATGCCAAGGGGCTGGTGCTGGATCTCTTGTCGAACGTGCTGAACGGTGAAGGCACCACATCGCTGCGCGACAAGCTCGAAGCGGTCTGTGCGACCATGGCCTGCCACGGCAGTGTGCGCGCCGGCCGTCGCCTGACGCCTGAGGAGATGAACGCCCTGCTCAGGGAGATGGAAGCGACACCGTTTTCAGGGCAGTGCAATCACGGCAGGCCGACCTACGTCGAATTGCGGCATTCCGACATCGAGCGCCTGTTCGGACGAAGCTGAGACCTGCTGATGGAAGCTCATGGAGGAGGCGCAGCGACGGGGCTGATAAGGCCGGCCCCGCCGAGCTTCTCTTCCAGCGTCCCCCGGTCGAACGGCTTCAGCAGATAAACGTTGGCCCCGAACGCAAGCGCGCGCGTGATGATCTGCGGGTCGTTTTCCGTCGTGCAATAGAGGCTGTAGGGCTTGGGCTTCAGCTTGGACCGGCGGATGGCCCCCAGGAACTCGAGTCCGTTCATCTCCGGCATCAGCCAATCCAGCAGCACGGCATCCGGCGTCTTCTTGAGGCACTGTTCGACGGCTTGCCGGCCATTCTCGGCTTCGGTCACTTCCAGGCCATGGCTTTCGAGGATGCGGCGGGCAACCTTTCGAATGACATTGCTGTCATCGACGACAAGACAATGCGTCATAGTATGCTCCAGTGAACTCAAGTTTCTCGTAGGCTGAGCTTTGAACCGCAACCAATAGTGGTGCAACGACAGTATGTTCACCTTAAAGTGTTAAAGAAATCTCCAGGTGCCAACGAATTTGGCACATCGCATGACAATTTGAATGGTCAGGCAACTCATGATCCGCCATCGGCTTTCACGCGTAATCCAGTCCTCGACCGGCTTTCGGCCAGGACGGAACCATGCTGGGTCGTCCCTCCCGGCCCGGCAACCGGAACCGCCTCCATCCTCCGCACGCGGTTGGCGTTACCGCTTCAGGAGGAAACGGTCAGCCCGGGACTGTGGCCCGGCATATGCGCCGCCCTCGCGGAGCGCCCGGCCGAAGGCCGATCCGGCGCGCGAGCGCAAACAGGCCGGAATCGGTCTAGCAGCGCGCAACCAGGATGATGTCCGATTTGTCCTGCAGCACATCGAGTTTCATGCCGGCACTCGTGGCGAGGCGGGTCGTATAGTAGGCCTGGATGCTCTGGCTATCGACAGGCGGAGCGTTCTTGCCGCTGATGAATTCCACGAGATAATTCGGCGGACGGGCACCGGTGCCGCGGCATCTGACTGAAAGTGTCGGCTTCTCCAGGTCGCCCTTGATCTCGACCTTGATCTCGCCGCCGCGCGGCAGGGCGGTGATGGCCGCCGCCACGAGATTGAGCAGCAGCTTGGCGCGGTCCTTGACGAGATGTCCCTGGGGGCCGGACCAGACGAGCTTGTGCTTGTTCTTGCCGACAAAGCCGGTGCTGATCTGTTCCGCAGTTGACAGGTCGATCACCGACCCGGCTGATCCTGCTGCACCGAAGGCGAACCGCGCGAACTGCAGGCGCGCTGATGCCTGTTCGGTGACATTGCGGATCACCGCCAGCGCGTCGGATTGCGCTTCCAGGTCTTCCTCTTCGTTGAGGATTTCCAGCCCGTTGTAGATCGCCCCCACGGGATTGATCACGTCGTGGCAGATCTTGCTCGAAATCAGCGCCGCCAATTCCATATCGGTGGGGTGTTGCTGAGCTTTGTTTTGTTTAGCTTTCGCTTTGGCCGGAGGCATCCCTCTTCCTCGAATCTTGATCGTCGTCGCCATGGAAGGTGGTGCACACCTTCGCCGCTGAATCCGGCTGTGAGAGCCGGGCATGTCCTGGGTGATACTGGGACGCATAAAGCCGATGCTGCAAGTCCGATACAACCGGGTCTCGAAGGTCCAGTGCCGGACCAGTGAGACATCATCATGGAGCTGCGCCACCAGAGAAGGTTACTTCGAATGCTCAACGCGCGCCCCGGCAAGAATGCCAAGTAACTTGCACGACCTCTGTGTAAGCTGATACACGCATCACCGCATCCATGCCAAGCGGTGACAACGCGCCGAGGCGCAAACTCTTGTTCTGGCAATCAAAAATGCCACACATTGCAGGCGTGTCGCGAGAGTTTTTCTTTCGCTGCGGCCTGACGAACCCAAAGGCGAATCGCTCCCATGCCGACAACGACGCCCCAATTCGCTCCCGAGGACCTGCGCGCCCTTGCGTGGTCCCTGGTCGAGCCGGTCCTGGCTGCTGGCGAGATCGAGATGAACTACTACCGCTCGGGCGTCGCCGTTCAGACGAAGAGCGACGAATCACCGGTGACGCTGGCTGATCAGGAGGCGGAAGTTCTCCTGCTTCAGGCGCTCGCCAGAGTCGCGCCCGCCATTCCCGTGGTCGCCGAGGAGGCCGTGGCGGCCGGAAAAGTGCCCGCGGCAGCCGAGACGTTCTTCCTGGTCGACCCGCTCGACGGCACGCGCGAGTTCATCAATCAGCGCGATGAGTTCACAGTCAATGTGGCGCTGGTCCAGGCCGGAAAGCCGATCCTCGGCCTCGTCTATTCCCCGGCCATTGACGACCTTTATGTCGCCTTCGGGCCGGGCCATGCAGCCCGGGCCAGCATTGCGCCGGGGACCAGGCCGGCGACCCCTGAGGCCTGCACCTTCGTTCGCATCGCGACGCGCAGCCCTGACCGCGCGGCGCTGACTGCCGTCGCCAGCCGCTCGCATGTCACCGAGGAAACCGAGGCCTATCTCGCGCGCTACACCATTGCCGAGCGGCGCAACAGCGGCTCATCGCTCAAGTTTTGTGCGATTGCGAGGGGTGATGCCGACATCTACCCCCGCCTTGCCCCGACCATGGAATGGGATACCGCGGCCGGGCACGCCGTGCTCGCGGCTGCGGGGGGCGCAGTGACGGCACCCGATGGCACGCCGTTCCTCTACGGCAAGGCCGCAGCCGGCTACCGCAACGGCCATTTCGTGGCCTGGGGAACACCGGAGCCCATTCCGCCGACCGCCGCCGCTTGAATGGAAGCAGCATCCGTGGTGCTCCACCCTGCCGCCGCCCCCGCAAAAGGCCGGATCGACCGCCGCCTCGGTCCATGCGCGCAAACAACAAATCTCGCGCCGTCGGGCCTGTGGCCATACTTTGGTAACACTTTTTGTAAAAACTTTATTCAGCAAAGGCCCGCGTAACGGGATTGGCGTCGCGGGCCGCAACCCCTTGCTTCGGGCTTGCCTATGCACAAACTGGGATCTGCCTCTGCCGGCCAGACACGCGCTGCCGTTGTCGGGCTGAAAGCGGTCGTCGCCGCAGCGCTTTTGGCCGCATCGACCTGCATGCTCACGGCGCAGGAGCGCCTGCCGTGGCTCCGTGACCAGCCGCAGGAAGCGACGACATATGACAACGGCGCACCAGATGTTCCCCGCGAGCCCGCTCCGGCTCAGGCCCAGTCTCAGCCCTACGTTCAACCCCAGCCCTATATCAATAGCGCACCGCGGGCCGGCAGCCAGCCTGGTCGCATTTCGGGATATCCGACCAGCCAGGGCAGCGGCTATGACCAGCGCGGCGATGTCTATCAGCCTGGCCCGAGCGAGAGCAGCTATCTGACGCCTCCGCCATCGCAGTATTCTCCGCCATCCCGGTATTCATCGGGCTACAACACCACGGTGCCCCGTTACGACAATCCCGCGCCGGGCTATGGCGCCAGCAGCCAGCGCTACGACAACGGCACCAGCGGGCCCAACGACCGCCCATGGGCCGGCAGCAACCAGACCTATGACCGGCCAGCCTCTTCCGTCCGCCCCGACTACCGCGATGACCAGGGAGCGCGCGATTACAACGACCGCCGTTACTATGACGACGAGCGCCGCTCCGACGGTACGTTCTCGATGCGTGAGATCGTCGACGCCGGGCAGGGGTTCTTTGGCTCGATCAGCCAGGGTCTGGCGAGCGTCATCGAGTACGCCTTCAAGAGCCAGGGACGGCCCAACGGCTACATTCTGGGTGAGGATGCCGGGGGTGCCTTCGTGGCCGGCCTGCGCTATGGAGAAGGGCGTCTCTACACCCGCGACGCAGGCAACAGGAAGGTCTATTGGCAAGGACCATCCATAGGCTATGACGCGGGGGCCGAGGGGTCCAAGGTCATGGTGCTCGTCTACCGCATGCGCGAACCAGGTGATATTTTCCAGCGGTTCGGGGGTGTTGATGGGTCTGCTTATGTTGTGGGTGGGGTTGGATTGACCTTCCTCAGCCGGGATAAGATCGTACTTGCCCCCATCCGTGCAGGCGTGGGACTTCGCCTTGGGGCGAATGTAGGATATTTGAAGTATACGCGCCGGCCGACATGGAACCCGTTCTAGCCTTGATCTGGTCGGATCATGGCCATGCCAGGGCTCGGGGCGTGGTGCGTGTGGTGTCAGCACTTTCCGTCGCATGACGGGCTGAATGCCGGACGCCGGAACGACCGAAAGACATTTTGCCGAAGCGCAAAATGGAAAGCGCAAGCAGCCGGGGGTGCGGCGTGATCACTATTCAGGCCGGAATGCTGGCCGCGTTGGGTTTTCTGTCCGCGATTCTGCTGGCGCTGCTGATGGCGCCGGCATTCTGGTCGCGTGCGGTGCGTCTGACGACGAAGCGCCTCAAGGAAACGATGCCGCTGTCAGAGCGGGAGATCGAGGCCGACCGCGACCGCATCCGCGCCGAATACGCCATCAAGATGCATAAGCTCGAGACCCTCGTTGACCAGGTCAAGACAGCCGCCATCCGCCAACAGATCGAGATCAACAGGCGCGACGCGCACGTCAACATGCTCGAGGCGAACCTCGAAGAGGTCAAGGCCAATTACGAAGAGGCGCAGAACGCCCGCCGCGTGCTGGAGCAGACCATTACCGATCGCCTGCCCGAGGTGGAAACGCGCCTCAGCGATGCCCGGCGCCAGCTTCGCACCCGCGACCAGGAGATCGAGAAGCTGGCCGATTCCACGCAACGGCAGAAGCGTGCGCTGGACGACGCGGAGACGCTCAACAGCCAGAACCAGTCGGAGATCGACCGGCTGCGAACGTCTCTGTCAGCCCGGGGCAGAAACGGTTCCGGCGCTGCCGCCCAGGTGGAAGCGTCGTTGCGGTCGGAGGTCGAGAGCCTGAGGGCCAAGACGAAAGAGCAGGCCCAACTCCTGGCCCGGATGCAGAGCCTGAGCGGCCGCGCGTCCATCCGGGCCACGAAGGCAGAGGGCGAGGGCATGCCGGCCCTCGACGCGGGCGCGGCCGGGGCACGCGAGCACGGCGAACTTGAATCCGAGATCCGGACCTTGAAAGCGCAGACCGAGGATCAATCGGGAGAGATCGCGCGCCTGAAGGCGGCCCTGGCCGTCTTCGACGATGAGTCCGGCCAGGGCAAGGGAGCCGTCCGCGAGAGCCGGCTGGCGCTCAGGGCGCGCGCGCAATCGCTTGAGGCGCAGAACACGCGCCAGGCCGAGACCGTGCACAAGTTGCGCGGCGAGCTGGCCGCCGCCAACGAGC
>JBKDZY010000810.1:0-5489 GCA_047971765.1 Hyphomicrobiaceae bacterium
CGACCTCGGCCGCACCCGGATAGCCGACTGGCCCCGTGCCACGCATGAACAGCAGGCAGGTCTCGTCGATCTTCAGTTTCGGGTCGTCGATCCGCTTGTGGTAGTCCTCCGGCCCGTCGAACACGATGGCCCGGCCTTCGAAGGCGTTCGGATCCTTCTTGTTCGAGAGGTAGCGTTTGCGGAATTCCTCGGAGATGACCGAGGTCTTCATGATGGCGCTGTCGAACAGGTTGCCTTTGAGATTGAGGAAGCCGGCCGATTTGACCATGGGGGCGTCATAGGACTTGATCACGTCCCGGTCCCAGGACAACTGGCCCTTGCAGTTGTCGTGCAGCGACTTGCCGTTGGCGGTGATGGCCTTCTTGTTGATCTTGCCCTCGGCAATCAGTTCTGCGACCACCGCCGGCAGGCCACCGGCACGGTGGTATTCCTCGCCGAGGTATTCACCTGCCGGCTGCAGGTTCACCAGCAGCGGAATGTCGTAGCCGATCCGCTCCCAGTCGTCGTTGTCGAGCTCGACGCCGATATGGCGCGCAATCGCGTTGAGGTGAATGGGGGCATTGGTTGATCCGCCGATGGCCGAGTTGACGACAATCGCATTCTCGAACGCGGGCCGGGTCAGGATGTCGGATGGCTTCAGGTCCTCCCACACCATCTCGACGATCAGTTTGCCGGAAATGTAGGCCATCTGCTGGCGCTCGCGGTAGGGCGCGGGAATGGCCGCGCATCCGGGCAGCGACATGCCGAGCGCCTCGGCCAGCGAGTTCATGGTGGAGGCCGTGCCCATGGTGTTGCAATGCCCCGCGGATGGGGCCGACGAGGCGACCAGCTCCAGGAATTCCTTGTAGTCGATTTCACCGCGCGCCATCATTTCGCGCGCCCGCCACACGATGGTGCCGGACCCCGTCCGCTCACCCTTGAACCAGCCGTTGAGCATCGGACCACCGGACAGCACGATGGCCGGCAGGTCGAGCGTGGCCGCTGCCATGATCTGGCTTGGCGTGGTCTTGTCGCACCCCGTGGTCAGCACGACGCCATCGATCGGGTAGCCATAAAGCACTTCGACCAGGCCGAGATAGGCGAGATTGCGGTCGAGGCTCGCGGTCGGCCGCTTGCAGGTCTCCTGGATCGGATGCAGTGGAAATTCGAACGCGACGCCGCCAGCCTCGCGGATGCCTTCCCGCACGCGCTCGGCAAGGAAGATGTGGTGCCGGTTGCACGGGCTCAGATCGGAGCCCGATTGCGCGATGCCGATAATGGGTTTGCCAGACTGGAGTTCTTCCAGCGTCAGGCCGAAATTCATCGTGCGCTCGAGATAGAGCGCCGTCATGTCGGCGTTATCGGGATTGTCGAACCAGGCGCGAGAGCGCAATTCGGAGGGTTTGACCCGGCGGTGTCCTTCACCGCCCTTGCCCCCGTTCTTGTTTCCCTTTTTCGGCTCTTTCATGGCGAATCCTCGGAACTGCGCTGTTTTCGGGCAAATGCCCTTCCAGCGTATGCCGCCGCAACAGGCCACGCAATGGAGCGATGCTGCCGGATGGCGCCAGAGTGCCGGATTCCGCAATCGGGAGGTGAAGCTGGTCGATGCCGGTGGCCAGCCAATTGCCATTTCGTTTCAACGGGCGCACACTCTGGCGGCAACGTTCGCGAACCGGCGGCGCCGAGCCAATCGGGCCGAAAATCAGAACAAGCCGACCGGAAAGCGGCTGCGAAGGAACACAAGGGAGGAAAGATGAGTGCCGAAGCAAATCATGCCGCAGCACCGGCTGCACCGGATTACAACCGCCGCGTCAACATTGTGCTGTTGCTCGGCGCACTTTGGCTCGCGCTGATCGTGTCACTGCTCGTCGGCTTCCTGCGCGTCTGACGCCGTTTGCGATTTGTGCGTTTCCGCTTCAGGTGGAATCGCTCAGGCCGCGGCTGCGGATCGGGCTACTGCCCCACTTCCGACTTGTGTCCCCGCCTTGTCCATGTCCGGTTGATGCAAAGGAGCCACCCGCCCGTCAAGAAGCCGGCGCCGGTTGGCGCGCCAGGGTCCATCGTCGTCCATCTGGTGTTATCAGACACAGCATTGCTATTCGGGCGGCGGAGAAGGCGGCACATGACAACCAGTATCAATCGCTACCATGTCGCTGTGGCGGCCATCATCATGATCGTGACGGCCCTGGTCCTGCATGCCATGGGTCATGTGCTGATCTGCAGTTGTGGCATCGTCAAGCTCTGGGACGGTGTGGTGAACAGTCCCGAAAGTTCGCAGCATCTCACCGATTGGTACACCCTGACGCATGTGCTGCACGGCCTGATCTTCTACCTCCTGGCCTGCTGGGTCCTGCCCCGGGCGTCTCTCGGCAACCGGTTTGTCGCCGCCACCCTGGTCGAGGCCGGATGGGAAATACTGGAGAATTCGCCCTGGGTGATCGAGCGTTACCGGTCTACCACCATCTCCCTCAACTACTACGGCGACAGCATCATCAATTCGATGTCCGACATCCTGGCCATGATGGTGGGTTTCTGGCTGGCACGGTGTCTCCCCGTGTATGTGTCGATCGCGCTGTTCTTTGTCATCGAGATCGCCCTGGCCTACACCATTCGCGACAACCTGACCCTCAATGTGCTCATGCTGGTCTGGCCCGTCGAGGCCATCCGCCACTGGCAGGCAGGCGGTTGAAAGCGCGGCCTGGTCGAGGGCGTAACGGGCTGTCCACCGTGAGGGGAGGCCCAAATCAACCATGCCCCGGCAAGCCCTTTGAGGTTTCTCCAAATTTGCAGGATCATTTGAGACAATTGATCCATGCGTTGAAGGAGTATGCCGATGAGCGGCCCTGTTGCCACCACGAATACGGGCCAGCATTTCGACAGCCTGGTCGAGCCGACCTTCAAGAGGGATGCAGCCGGACGGGTCGTCTATTTTCCGTTCGGCCCCATGGCGCGCGGGCGAATCCTGCCGGATGATGCATTTGCCGACCGCATGCGTACCCGGCTGCGGCATTACTACATGGCGATGCTGCTGGGCGCGCCGTTGCTCATCATCGGCGGGGTCGTGGCATTGATCTGGTGGCTGAACACGCTGACCGACGTCAGTGCCGACCGGAACTTCCAGGCCCTCGATGGCGTGTTCAATCTGCTGAATAGCCCCGGCGGAATCTTGTCCCTGATCGTGGTATCCCTGGCGCTTGGCGTGCTGGTCGGTGCGTGGGTCTCGTGGCCGGCGTTCTCGTTGCCGAAATCCGATCTGAAATTGACGTTCCGCGAGCTGCGCATCAAGCAGAGCAGCAGCCTCGGTGCCCATTGGAAGATCGGTATTATGGCGGTTGCCGCCATGCAACTTTTCGCGCTCACCCATCGTTGGATGCACGACCCGGACCCGCGCGTCTGGTTCCTCGGATTCCAGATCGTTTTCTGGTCCGCCATCGGAGTCTATTTCGCGGCCCAGTTGTTCACTCGTGAGCGGCAGCCGGAGCGCACCTGAATATGGCGTTCCTGCCTGGTTAGCGTTTCCACGGTAGGCGGAAACGCTCAGGCCACGACTACAGCGCGGCAGTGCCGACTCAAGCCGCTTCCACCTCGACGCCGACATCGTTGAAGCACGCGCCCTCGGCCAGGTCCGCCTTGAGCTCGGTCGAAACAAGCGCGCTGATGGTCTGGCCGGTGGGGCTGGTGGCAAGCCACGCGCCTTTCTCCGACGCGACCACACCCGGCGGGACTGCATCGGTGATGTGCAGCGGCAGGATCACCTCGCCAAGGTCATTGAAGACCCGCACCCGCGTGCAGCCGCCAAGCTGCCGGGCGTCGGCATCCTTGGGATTCATCCTGAGCACGGGGGCTTCGTCCGGCAACCCGCCATCACCCAGCAGCGTCGAGGAAATGCGGGAACCCGAAGCCGGCGAAATCAGCATCAGGGGCTGGGGCGAGCAATTGGGCCGGAACCGCGGCAGCCGGGCTTCTGGCCCCCACCGTTCGGCCAGCACGTCGGAGACCAGTTCCACCTTGCCCGTCGGCGTTGCCGGCTGGTGGGTGACGAACAGCGCCAGCGGCGCCCCGCCCACGGCGGTGATCCGCAGTGGCTCCTTGAGTGGGACCTCGCTCGGCTTGCGCCCCTGCATCGCCGGATGCGACCCGTCGAGCGCATCGTCCATCAGCTCCTTGTCGGACGCCTTGAAGCACGCATCCTGGAACCCGAACCTGTGCGCCAGCCGCCGGAAGATCTCCGTGTTCGGCAACGACTGGCCGATCGGAGGAATGACGGCTTGCGCGCGTTGCAGCCAATGATGGCCATAGGAACAGAACAGATCGTCCTGTTCGAAATGCGTGGCGGCCGGCAACACCACGTCGCACAACGCCATGCTTTCCGTCATCTGGACGTCGATGCCGGCGAGAAAGACATCGTCCCGCATCAACCCGCGGCGCATCCTGTTCTGGTTGCCATGCACCACGGCCGGGTTGTGATTGTAGATGAAGAGCGCCCGCAGCGGCGGCGAGATATCGTCTTCCGCGAGGTGCAGCCCGATGTCCACGATGTTGAGCGTCCGTGTCGGTCCCGGCAGCAGATCGGGACGGGCAAGTTTCGCAGGCGTCTTCGGGAACACATTGCCGGCGCCGAGCACCAGCCCGTTGCGCGCGTCGAGTTTGCCCAGCAATGCCGGCAGGGCAATGGCCGCGCGGATGCCGCTGCCGCCGTTGCGCCCGCGCTCCAGGCCATTGCCGAGCGCGACAACCAGCGGATCGGCTTCAGCCATCCAGGCCGCGAGCGTTGCGAGGTCTTCGGCTGCGAGACCACAAACGTCGGCTGCCCGCGCAATCGTCCAGGGCCGCGCGGCGTCCATGAAGGCGTCGTGACCATGCACATTGGCGGCAATGAAGGCGGTGTCATGTGCGCCCAGTCGCTCCAATTCCGTCGCAAGAGCAAAAGCAAGCACAACGTCTGTGCCGGGTCTCAGGCCCAGGTGTAGATCCGCCTGCTCGGCGATTTTCGTGCGGAGCGGATCGACAACCACCAGCCTTCCGCCTTGGCGCTTCGACTTTCGGATGTTGCGTACCAGATGCAGGTTGGCGACCGTCGCGTTGTTGCCCCACACAACGTTGAGCTTGGCTGCGGCCGCCGCCTCGGGTCCAATGCCACCCACAGCGCCATAGGTGCCAGCCCAGGCTTCCGACCGGACCCCGCCGCACAACGCGCGCCGGTAGAGCTGGCTGGCGCCAAGCTTGTTGAAGAAGCGCAGGGACATGCTGTCCATTGCCAGCAAGCCATGGGGTCCGGCATAGTTGAGCGGCATCACCGCTTCCCGGCCATGCTCCGCAATGGTCTCGCTGACCTTCGCATGAATAAGGTCGAGCGCCGCATCCCAGGAAATGGCTTCGAACTTGCCGCTTCCTTTCGGACCGATGCGGCGCAGCGGATGGGTGAGACGACCGGGACCGTGCACGAACGCTGCCGATTTGTGCGCCACCTTGCTGCAGATGACGCCTTCCGTCAGCGGCATGTCATTTGA
>JBKDZY010000811.1:0-15261 GCA_047971765.1 Hyphomicrobiaceae bacterium
CCGCCGTGCCCTTGCCGCCCGAGATGAGCCCCCCGGCGTGGCCCTAGCGACGTCCCGGAGGAGCCCTCGCGCCGCCAATGAACCCGACGATCGGCTTCGCGCGGCCGCGCGCGCGCTCGCGCTTGATGAATTCGCAGGCATCCTCATCGGCCGTGCCGCCGATTTCGCCGATCATGATGATCGCATCGGTATCCGGGTCCGACAGGAACATGTCCAGGATATCAATGAATTCGGTGCCCTTCACCGGATCGCCACCAATGCCCACCGCACTCGACTGGCCAAGCCCCACATCCGACGTCTGCTTCACTGCCTCGTAGGTGAGCGTGCCGGAGCGCGACAGGATGCCAATGCGGCCCTGGCGGAAGATGTTGCCCGGCATGATGCCGATCTTGCACGCATCGGTGGTCAGCACGCCAGGACAGTTCGGGCCGATCAGCCGGGACCAGGAACCGGTCAGGGCACGCTTGACCCGCACCATGTCCATCACCGGGATGCCCTCGGTGATGCAGACAATGAGCGGGATCTCGGCATCGATGGCTTCAAGAATGGCATCGGCGGCAAAGGCCGGGGGAACATAAATGGAGGTTGCAGTAGCTCCCGTGCGCGCCTTGGCCTCGGCGACGGTATTGAAAATCGGGACGTTGGCCAGCGCCGGATCGGCGTGTTTGGTGCCACCCTTGCCGGGCGTCACACCACCGACAATGGCTGTTCCGTAGGCCAGAGCGGCCGCAGTATGATAAGTGCCCTGGGAGCCCGTGATCCCTTGACAGATGACCTTGGTGCTCTTGTCGACGAGAATGGCCATGGACTGGTCCTGTTTTAGATAGCGCCGCGCCCGCTGCATGGCTGTCGCCCCTGAACGACGGCAGCATTCGTCCAGAATGCTCCTCGCACCGCTGAACGCCAAAGTGCAGCATTGCCTCGGACCGCTTGTGCGCCAAATGTCTTCTCGGATCAAGAGGCTGAGCGCAAATCCTATGTTTTGCGCCATGTCATGACCATGCGGGCCACAGCCTGCGGGCAGCGTCCGGCCCCCCGGTCATAACGATCTGCCGCAAGCCATCTTGACCACCCGCGGACGTTGGCAGACTTTGCGTGCCATCCCTTGTCATTCAACTTCAGGCCCAGAGGATTGACGATCCATGGCATTGATCCCCTTTCCCGATCAGGAAAAAATCCCAGATGAAGCCCGCGTGATGCTCTCGCGGCTGCCCTCGCGCATCAACATTTTCGAGATGATGGCCCACGCCGAAACCAGCATCAAGCCGGTCATGAAGCTGGGCGGAACGCTCCTTGGAAAGCTGAAGCTCGATCCCAGGCTGCGCGAGCTGTGCCTGCTGCAGACCGTGCGGACAGGCGGCGGCGAATACGAATGGCTCCAGCACATTCCGATCGCCAAGGACCTGGGCGCAACCGACGCACAGATCGCGGCGTTAGAGCGGGGAGAGGACCGTGCCGCCTGCTTCGACGCCACTGAGCAGGCAGCCCTGGTGTTCACGCGGGAGCTTGCGACGACACGAAAAGCCTCGCCGGAAGCGCTGGCGGCCCTCCGCAAGCATCTCAGCGATCGCGAGATCGTGGAACTGATCCTGATGTCAGGCTTCTACAGCATGTTGGCTGGACTGACCGAGACGTTGGAAATCGAGAACGACCCGCCTGTCGGCTCCGCCCTCGTGCGCAATATCGAGGATCGCTTGAAGGCCAAGACCCAACAGCAGAAATAACTGCGGCAAGCGACGCCCGCCGAAAAAACGAGTGGCACCGGGAAACGAAACATCCCGGTGCCACACCTGTCTTTCATGCCACCCGGCTCAAGGGCAACAACCATGCTCGGGCGGTTGGCGGACCTAGTTCCGGGATCCCCTGAACGCCCGCGTGACATTATCGGACGATTGGACTTCAGGCTCTGCGGCGACACCCCCCTCGGCGGCGTCGGAGTTGTTCGCGTGGTGCAGAATGACTTCGCGATGCGGGAACGGGATATTGATGTTCTCTCTCTTGAACGCATCCCAGAGCTTGAACAGGATCTCGCTCTTGATGTTGTTGACGCCGCGTTCGGGATCATCAATCCAGAACAAGAGAACAAAATCTATCGAGCTGTCGCCGAAGTTCCGGAGCTGGCAGCGCGGCGGAGGCTGCTTCAAAATACGACTGACATCCGAAACAACACTCAGGGCAACATCCTGAACCTGATGGGGATCGGAGCGGTAATCAACGCCGAACGTAACCTCGACGAGCATCCGGCGATCCGAATACGACCAGTTGACCACGGTCTCGGTGACGAAACGCTCGTTCGGCACCAGAAGCTCTGCACCGGTCAAGGTCAGCACCGATACATAGCGCGCGTGCAACGTGTTGATCGTGCCGCGCATGGTCCCAAGGGTAATCATGTCTCCCGGCTTGATGGACTTGTCGGACAGAATGATGACACCACTGATGAGGTTCGAAGCGAGCTTCTGAAGTCCCAGACCGATACCGATACCGACGGCACCGGAGAGAACCGTCAGGGCTGTCAGGTCCACGCCGACGACGCTCAGCGAGACCAGCACCGCAACAACGAGAAGCAGCCACCTGACAAGTTTGCCGGTCAGAACCTGCATCGCCGGTGACAGCTCGAAGCCTTCACGCATCCGCCGTTCGAGGAACTCGCCCAGAACGGACGCAATCCAGACCATGACGGCCAGCAGCGTGATGCACTTCACGATCAGCAGCAGTGTAATCCGCGTACCGCTGACCTCGACGCCGGCTGCATCCATGAGTGAAATGGCCGTGCCCATCCAGCCAACGATGATGAGGGCGGCCACGATCCAGCCGACGGTCGCCGCAAGCTTGGAGAGGGCGCGGTTGCGGATAAGGCGCGATACCGTGGAAACGATGCCCCACGCCAGCACCAGATCCGCCGAGATCCGGACAATATAGGTATTGCTCGGCCAGGTGACGCGCAGCAGCACCGCGGTTGCGATGCCCAGCAAGACGGCCAGCACGAAGGTATCGGTGCGCCGGATTACCGTGATCAGGATGCGCAGCAGACCTGGCTGGTGCTTGATCTTGCGAATGGCGTTTTCGAGCGCATTTTCGACATAGCCACCGATCAGGCGCGAAATCACGAGCATGGCCAGCACAATGGCGAGCTGGTAGATCGTCCAGAGCGAGGCGACATTGTTGATCGAGTTGACGATCAGATCGTGCCAATCGCCGAGCAACTTGTCCCACTGCTGGGGTTGGCCACCCAGTCCAGCAGACAGCATTTCTGACAATGACATAACGCCATCTCGTATTGGTGGTTGAGGAGGTGGTGCGCCAGCAGGCGCAATAGCGGGACTTGGTATGCTTGGATTCGACATGAGACCCAACACCCTGGTTTCTGTTATCGACTCAAATTTGTCGCGATTAAGGACGAGTTGCCTCGCCAATGATGAGCTGGCAGCCTGAACCTCGCCGGCGGAGACGGGGCGCGCCAGAGGCACTGCCTGAGGAACGCCATCGGCCACGGTGACCTATTCGACTTCTCTCAAACCCCGCGATGATGTTGCGCTATGCAAAGACACGGGCGACAGTGCATGTGATCGTCACCTAAATACCTTGACCTTATCGATAAGGAAAGCGAAGCATGAGCACGGACACGGATCCTATTGTAATCGTTGCCGGGGCACGAACCCCGATGGGAAGCTTTCAAGGCTCGCTGGCGGCTGTCACCGCCCCCCACCTTGGTGCGGCGGCAATCAAGGCTGCCGTCGAACGCTCCGGTGTCCCGGCGGACGAAGTGAACGAAGTTTTGATGGGATGCGTCCTTCCAGCCGGGCAAGGCCAGGCGCCCGCACGGCAGGCAGCGCGCTACGGTGGACTTCCTGATGCGGTTCCCTGCACCACGGTCAACAAGATGTGCGGTTCGGGCATGAAGACCGTCATGATGGCGTTCGAGGCCCTGCATGCCCGCCCCCATGACGTCATCGTTGCCGGTGGGCTTGAAAGCATGACCAACACCCCGCACATCCTGCCGAAACTCAGGAGCGGACAACGGCTTGGCCATACGGAAATCTACGATCATATGTTCCTTGACGGTCTCGAGGATGCCTATGACAGGGGGCGTCTCATGGGGACCTATGCGGAGGACACGGCGCAGCATTACCAGTTCACCCGTGAACAGCAGGACGATTACGCCATCGAAAGTCTCAAACGCGCCAAGACAGCCAATGAGGACGGTTCCTTCGCCAAGGAATTGACGCCGGTTACCGTCAAGACGCGCCAGGGTGAGGTTGAAGTCGCGCGCGATGAGCAGCCGTTTTCGGCAGACCCCAAGAAGATCCCGACGCTCAAACCTGCATTCCGGAGTGGCGGAACTGTGACGCCCGCAAACTCGTCCTCGATTTCGGATGGCGCAGCCGCACTCGTTCTCATGCGGGAAAGCGAAGCCAAGCGCCGGGGATTGACGCCTCTGGCGAAAATCCTTGCGACCTCCAGCCATGCACAGGCCCCCGCATGGTTCACCACCGCGCCCATCGGCGCCATTCAGAAGGTTCTGGACCAGGCCGGCTGGAAGACGGGCGACGTCGGCCTCTACGAGATCAACGAGGCGTTCGCGGTGGTGGCCATGGCGGCCATGCGCGATCTGGATCTGCCCCATGACAAGGTCAACATCCACGGCGGCGCTTGTGCGCTCGGCCATCCCGTCGGCGCATCCGGTGCGCGGATCATCGTGACGCTGCTCAATGCCATGAAGAAGCGTGGCGAGGACAGGGGTGTGGCCTCCCTGTGCATCGGTGGCGGCGAGGCGACGGCAGTCGCCATCCAGCGCTACAACTGATCGAGGCATGCCGACCATCGGGGAACAGGGCTGCTGTCCTGTTCCTCGTTTTATCCTGATGGTTTCAATTGCCGGAACAGCCTTTCATGAGCCGAATTGATATCGTTACGGGCGATATAACCCTGCTGGATGTGGACGCCATTGTCACAGCCGCAAATTCGGGGCTGAGAGGCGGCGGCGGTGTCGATGGCGCGGTGCACCGGGCGGCTGGTCCACACCTGCTGGACGCCTGCCGGAAAATCGGCGGATGCCCCACGGGAGAAGCGCGCTTGACACCCGGGTTCAATCTCACCGCCCGGTATGTCATCCACGCCGTTGGCCCCATCTGGGAAGGCGGCGGCCAGGGCGAGGACGGTCTCCTCGCCAGCGCCTATATGTCGTCCCTGTTGGTGGCGCGCGACGCCGGGATCTATTCACTGGCGTTCCCAGCCATTTCGACGGGTGTGTACGGATTTCCGCCAGACCGGGCCGCCCCCATAGCGGTGGCAACCATCGCCAGGTTTCTGGCCGATGACACCAGCATCGAACGAGTGGTTCTGGCCTGTTTCGACAAGGCCTCCCATGACCGTCACGCAGCGGCACTGGCAGCATTGGGCCGCAGGGCTTAGCCAGCACAATTGCCCGTGTCCAAATCCCCCCCGGAAACCCCGTTGGTAATTCTTCTTCTCACCAGATCCCCTATTCACCCCTCGCCCGGGAATGAAACCGCCACTGGACTTTGGTCCGGGATGGAATGACAGCCGGATTTTCATGATTTGGCCCTGAACTGCCCCCAGCTCTCGCATCAACCTAGATGCGAGAAATGCCGGGCAAGGGCGGCCTTGGAGATTGCGGGACCATCTCCATGACGATACCAACTGAACTAGCGATTATTGGTTGTGGATAGACGCGGCTTGCACGGTAGTGCCTGATGGATGCCACTATCATGCCGTAGACATCAGGCTAGGCTCAAAACGAAGGCAAGCTGCGGGGAGTGCTTGGAATGCTGGAGCTGAATGGGGGCACTGGCCTCGATCGGCTGGTGAAAATGCTTGCGGACTACAGCAGCTTCCTCGTTCTGGCAGCCGCCGCCCTTTCTATTGTCATGCTCGTGCAGCGTCTGCGCCGGTCCGATGACGGGCACACGTTGGGCTCCAGACTGGCCGGCCGGATCAGCCAGGCATTTACCACCAATTGGCAGTTGACCCTTCTGGCGACGACCGCCTTCGTCCTGTCCCTGGCCTCGGGCTGGACGACCTGGGATGGCATGCGCCATTTCACCGGCGAACCGCTGCTGTCCTTCATGATCACCTTTGGCATCCAGGGTGTCATGCTGATCATCGCGTGGCTGATCGGCGAGAGCTTTGCCGCAGGCGTCGGCGGTGGCCGGCGCGCCAAGCAGGCCGAATGGACGGTCGGCAGCATTGTCGGCGTGTTGGCCTTTCTGGGTCTCGCGGCGGTGGTAAGCACCAATTCCGGCCTGTTCGGCTGGATGAGCCTATCGGGATCGCAAAGCTGGACCGCTTTTGCCGACAAGGCTCTCTATGTTGCTCTGGGGCTTTTGCTGCTGACGGCATTGCTCATCAATAATCGCAGCGATGTCATTGCGCCCTATATGCAGTCCATTCGCGTGATGGCCAAGAATGCCGTGCTGTGGGTCATGTTTCTCGCGTGCATGGCCACCAGCGTCTTCTTCTCGTTCGATTCGCTGTTTTCCTCGATCTTTCCCCAGTCCGAGCGCAAGCGCGCGGCCGACATTCGCGCCGAACGCCAGGTTGCAGGCGTTGTCGCCGACATCGGTGCATTGGCCCGGCGCAGGCAGATCGACGAAGCCGAGGCGCTGTTCAAGAGCGAGGGCTGGAAGGCCTATGAGCGCAACCTGACGGCATTGAGTCAGGCGAGCCAGGGAGCCGAGCGCCTGATCGAGGCCTATTTCGTCTCCCAGATGGAACATCGCCGTGCGGCCATAGCCCAACAGCAGGAACGTATTTCGTCCGCGCTGAGCGGGCAGGCAGGCCTCGTATCGCGCAAGAACCGCCTGACCGACGAACTGTCACGCCTGAAAGGGGATCGGCCCGCGCTGGCCGCGGATCTTGCCGGCAAGAAGAGCGAACTCGACAACCGCGCCAAGGGCGTTGACGCCAAGCGCGTCGAAATGATGGCGGAAGAACGCGGGGCGGAAGGCTCGTTGAAGGTCGGGCGCGGCCCCATGTACCGGCAGCGCAAGGACGAACTCGACCAGTTGCAGGCCGCCTACAAGATCCAGCAGCAGCGCGTCAAGGATGCCCAGGAGCGGCTGACGGAAGCCGACACCCGCATCGCCGGGATCGGCCGGGAATTGGCCGAAGTGGACGCCGACATTGCCAACCTCAAGGGCGAGACGGAAACGGCACGTCAGCGCATCACGATCGCGCAGGCCACCAAGACCGGAGAAGAGGGCAACAGCACCAGGGTTGACCCCGCGCGCGTGCGGGTCGCTTTCGAGCGGGCACAGAGCGAGTTCCATCGCGAACCCACAGCCAGGCACCTCGACGATCTGGCCCAGCAATGCTCCCAGCTTCTCGGCGCCATGCTGTCGACACCGGCAACCAAGGACAAGGTGCGCGAGATCGACTGCGACCCCAAATCCGCGCAGGAAGCGGCTGGTCGTGTCTTTGCCCTCAACGAAGGCATCATCAGCTTCGAACAGCGCTGCGCCGGCGGCGACAAGCTCCCCCTCAGCAAGGGCACCGATGCCCTGTTGAGCTTCGGTCGGAAATGTCTCCAGGACTCAGGCCTGCCGAGCCACGATTCAGCCGAGATGGCGGCCAGGATCTCCGCCATCGACCTCAATCGTGATGACAAGGCGCATAGGTTTGTCGTTACCTGGAATGCCTTTGCAGACGGCAACCGGCTCGCTTATCTGGCCCTGGCCATCGCCATTGCCATCGACAGTCTCGTCTTCATGTCGGGTCTCTTCGGCGCCAATGCCGTGCGATCTCCACTTACGGAGATCGGAGACCGCGGCGAGATGACGGCCGACCAGCTTGAAGCGACGATAGATGCGACGCTCGGCGAGACGGCACACCCGCGCGCGACCCTGTCGGCACTGCTCTCGTCGTTGCATCCCATCCACGGACAGGACGGGTTTACCGCCGAGATCCTGCTCGACGAGCGCGAACCGTTGATCGACGAAATGCGCCAGGTACTGGTTGCCGGCGCCGTCATTGGCGCAGTGCGCCCCGTCGGCAGTGGGCGTGGCCACTATCTCGTGCATTCCGGCCTGGCACGCTATCTTGCCATCGCCCAGCGCAAGCCATGGGTGGTGAAGCCGGGCGAGGTCGACAAGAAGGAACTGGTCAACGTGATCGGCGTGGCGCTTTACCCCGATCCGCCCGCCAATGCCGAGATCGTACTCGGCCATCTCCATCCGATTTCGGATTCGGAACGGTTCTCCGCCGAAACCTACCCGTTCGACAACCGCATCCCCGGGGACGACCGCCGACTGGTCCTGAAGACACTCGGTGCGGGCGCCACCATTCCCGGCACCGTCGCCCGCGAAAACGAGAACGGGCGTTACCTCGTCTCGACGCAGTTCTACAAGACGCTGCTGATGATCCGCGCGGGCGCCATTCCCGCGTTCCGCTACGCAGCCCAGCGACCGGTTCTCCAGGCTGGACCGGCCAACGTGCAGGCGCTGCGGGCCGAGAGCGATACCACGCCTCAATTGGAACTGGATGCCCATCAGGTTCGTGAACTGCCCGACCATACCGCCTACAACAAGCCCAAAGCCGATGGCGATCTCCCCGCCCCCGCACGACCCCGGACCGGAATGTCCGCGGACAGGCAGGCAGGCACCCCAGCGGCCAGCAGATCCAGCGTTCCAACGCCCCTCGGCTCCGGCATTGCTCCGCCGCCGCTGCCGCCCAACGTCCATCCGGCCAATGACGCCAGCGAAGCCGGGCCATCCGCTGCCCAGCCTCCCGCGCCGTCCAGCCAGCTCGCCACGCAGATCAAGGCAGAGATCAAGGCCCAGACCGAACACACATGGGCCGAGTTCGACATCGAACATGCAGCCCGCTCGGATGATGCCGATGGGCTTGAAGAGGCTCTGGAAGGATTGATCAGCCGGGGCGGTTTGCTGTCGGAGCGGATCAACGCCGAGCTGAACCACTGGCACGAGTCATTTGCAACCGCCAGCCAGGAACTGCGGCGCGCCCATGCCAACGACCGGGCCTACCTGCAGGTCCTGGAAAGTGAAATCGAGAAGCTGGACCGCGCGTTGCCGGGCCTTCTGACAACGGCGGACGGGCGATATGAAAGCGTCGTGCAGGAGCTTCTCAGGGAGTTGAAGGCAAGAGCCGACACGCTTGCCAATCAATCCGGCAGCGGCGGCCTCTCCGAGGCCGAGCATCATGCCCTGGAGAACCTGACCGCCCATCTCTACGGCCTCCGGGAAATCCGGGCGAAGGATGCCGAGCGCGGCAGGCGGATCATTGCCCTTCTCGACCGCTACGACGAGCGTGGAACCGGCACGGCCTGGTCGGCGAGTGACATGCCTCGACGTCACGGTTGGCGGCCGGAGAGCTGACACCGGATCCTTGAGGCACGACGTGTCGAGGCAAGAAAAAGGGCTGGCAGGACACTCCTGCCAGCCCTGGCTGTTTTCGGGGACACGCGATCCCTCGCCCCTCCCCTGCACGCAACGCAGGTGATGCCCCTACCGGCCCTTCCAGTTTGGCTTGCGCTTTTCTGCAAACGCCTTGGGACCTTCAACCGTATCCTCGCTGTTGGTCATGGCAACGAACGCCGGATAGGTCAGGTTGCGCATCGAGATCTCGGTGGACGGCACGTCGAGCGAGCGCATGACCACCTGCTTGGTGGCCCGGATCGACATCGGCGAACATTCGAGAATCATGCCGGCCCAGCGGCGCGCCTCATCCATCAACTTCTCGGGCGGAACGACCGCAGTCACGAAGCCCAGGTCGTAGCCTTCGGAGGCTGGAACATGCCGGGCCGTCATCATCATGCCCATGGCCTTCTTGAGCGGTATCTGACGCGACAGCCGCTGCATTCCGCCGGCGCCCGCAGCAAGGCCGACCTTGGGTTCGGGCAGCGCGAAGCGCGCCTTCTCTGATGCAATGATGATGTCGCAGGCCAGCGCGATCTCGAACCCGCCGCCCATGGCGACGCCATTCACCGCTGCAATGATCGGCTTGTCGAGGTCGAAGCGGTTGCACAGACCGGCAAAGCCCTTGACGTTGGTGGGCGGCCGCGTGCCGTGCTTGGCGCGGTATTCGGCATGATACTTGAGATCGTTGCCCGCGGAAAAAGCCCTGTCTCCTGCACCGGTGACAATCGCGACCCAAAGCTCGGGATTTTCCTGGAACTCGTCCCAGACCTCTGTCAGTTCGTCGTGGGCCAGGTGATGCAGGGCGTTCATCACTTCCGGCCGATTGAGCGTGACGATCATGAGGCGTCCATCCACCTCGACCTTGCAGTACTTCCCATCTTTCATTGTGGCCATCTGGCTCCTCCGTGGGTTGGCTCGGGAATGGATGAGTGGAGCACAAATTTACCGGCATGTGCAGCATTCCGTTGGCCGTGCTGCCAGCGTGACGCAGCACCTCCGGACAATCGAATCGATCCTGCAAACGGCCTCGATCTGTTAAAGGCGCGTTAACTATGAGTTGTTACGTTTCGTTATAGTCGTCAGTCCCGTTGGGAGTTCTGTCCGTGTCGAAGCGTTTCATGATCAAGTCGGTAATTCATTGTGGGCTTGCGGCCTTGCTCATCAGCGCCGTCATGCCACTCGCCGCCTCCAAGGCGGAAGCGGGCCGTAGTGTCGGTTTTGGCTCCAAGGCAGAGGCCGTTCCCCTCATCATCAATGCCGTCCGTGGCGACATGCGAGGCCTCACCGGCGAGTCGTCCGAAGCCGAAGACAAGGCCGAAGCCGCTGCAGTCGAGGTGAAGAAGCCCGAGCCGCCACCCGCGGTTCAAAAACCCCGCGAGACGGCTGTCGTGCCCGGATGCGCCGAAGGCATGATGTGCACGATTTGCGTCGCCGGCTGCGTCAACGGCACCGGCTCCATCGTGTCGACCGCACCAGCGCCAGCCGAAGCAGTTTCGGTTGCCGCGGACACGAAAACGCCAGCGGTACAGCCTGCCGCTGCTTCGGCCGGCAGCTTGCCCAAGGCCGAACCCGCCACGGCAAAGCCCGGTCCATTGCCCGTAGAAAAAATCAATGCGCCGGCGGCAGCCCGTCCGGCAGCAACGCCGAAAATCGAGAAGGCACCAGCAGCCCTCCCGACGCCGGCAGATGGCGCCGAGCGACCGGAAATCATCAACGTCCCGGCAACGCCTGCCACGGTGAAGCCGTCGGAAAAGCCTGCGGCCAGCTCCGCGGATCTTCCAGCCATCGACCAGAAGACCTCTGCGCCTGACATGGCACCGAAGATCGCACCTGCCGCGGCCAGGCCGGTGGTCAAGTCCCCCGCCCCTGCCGCACCCCACAAGCCGATGGGCGAAGGCATGGGCCCGGACATTGAACCCGGCGCCATGAAGAACTGATCAGCGCCCCATCAAGCGAGATACAGAAAACAATCGCCCCGCCGGCATCATATCGGCGGGGCGATTGTCGTCTTGTAACCGCGTTATTGTGCCGGCGACATGCGGGTTGGCACAACACGCTGGATGTTGGCGGCAGACCGGTCGATCAACTCACCGACCCTTGGACCGACAGAGGTCGTCCAGAACTCGGACTCGTAGATGTCCTTGTAGATCCGTTCGCGATCGGCTTCGCTCTCGAAGCGCCTGATCCAGACATAGACGCTTTCATCCGTTTCACCGCGGAACGAAGCCGTGATGACAGCGCCCTTGGAGGCCTGGAACGGGATGATCTCGTTTTCCATGAGCTTCAACCATTCGCTCATCTTGCCGGGTTTGATCTTGTACTGGCGCAGCTCATAGAAAGCGGACATGGCACGTTTCCTCGGTCGTTGAAGTGGGACAGCCGCGCGCATCATGCGCACGATCCACCCCATGGGTGCCATGGACGGCGCAGCCTGCCAAGCCCCGTGGGCTCTCGAATGGCGACTTGTCGTTTTCTCCGGCGGATCACCGCCCAGGCACGTTCCTGCCTGGTTTCATGGCCAAGGGCAGGTGACCGAAGAGGCTGTCATTGCCGCCAAGCCGCGCACGCTCCAGGTCGAGGAGGCGCAGTTTCGTTGCCACCCCGCCATTGGCGGAAAAGCCCGTCAGTTTGCCATTGGCGCCCATGACGCGATGGCATGGAATGATGATCGGAATGGGATTGGCGCCCATCGCCTGCCCGACAGCCTGGGCGAACCGCTTGTTGCCGAGCTTTTCGGCAATCTCCCCGTAGGTGGTCGTTTCGCCCGGAGGAACGGCGCGGGTCAGCTCGTAGACGCTGATGCGAAAAGGATCGAGCCCGGCCAGATCGCAGGGAATATGCGTGAGGTCTTTCGTCCCGTCCGCCATGAGCGATGTCACGTCATCGATCACGCCGCGAACCCAGGCCGGCAGATGAGCCGCACGGCTTCCCCCGCAGCGCCGGGCAAGACGTGCAGCCGTCTCGTCGTCTGTCGCCTCGGGCAGCGTCGCGGCGACGATCTGCACGCCCCGCCACGCAACGCCGCAAGGTCCGATCCCTGTCGCGAAGATCTCGTAGTTTATGTCACCGGAAGCATCCGTCATCGCATGTCACGTCCGGTCTCAAGGCACTCCCGCTCCTTGCAGAACGGCATCGCGAACCTGACGGATGCCGCCGCGCAGGGAACCCCACCATTGGCCGGAACAGTCCGCGAGCGCAAACCAGCCAGACCAGGTGAGGCTTTGCCGGAATTGATCTATTCGGCGGCTTCGGTACCGCGGTAGCCCAATTGATCGTTCAGCTTCGCCATCAGGTCGATGGCAGCAGCAGCAATGTTGGTTCCCGGACCGAAAACGGCCTTGGCGCCCGCCTCGAACAATGCCGGATAGTCTGCTGGCGGAATGACACCGCCGACGACAATCATGATGTCGTCGCGGCCTTCCTTCGCGAGCGCAGCGCGCAACTCCGGCACCAGCGTGAGATGACCGGCCGCCAGCGATGAAACGCCAACGATATGCACGTCGTTCTCGACTGCCTGTCGCGCCACCTCGTCCGGGGTCGAGAACAGCGGGCCGATGTCCACGTCGAAGCCGAGGTCGGCGAAGGCGGTGGCGATGACCTTCTGTCCGCGATCGTGACCATCCTGGCCGATCTTCGCGATCAGGATGCGCGGGCGGCGGCCATCGTTGTCCTCGAAGCTGCTGACCATCGCCTGGACGGTCGATATGTCCTTGTTCATGGAGCCTGCCTCTGCGCGATAGACGCCGGAAACCGAGCGGATCTCTGCGCGGTGGCGGCCAAAGACTTCTTCCATGGCATCGGAGATTTCGCCCACCGTCGCCTTGGCGCGGGCAGCCTTGACCGACAGATCCAGCAGATTGCCGTTGCCACGCGCCCCTTCTGTCAAGGCTTCGAGGGCCGCCTTCACGGCAGTCTCGTCACGCTCGGCCCTGAGGCGCTCCAGTTTGGCGATCTGCTGATTGCGAACGCTGGCGTTGTCGACCTTCAGGATCTCGATTTCCGCCTCGTTCTCGACGCGGAACTTGTTGACGCCGACAATGGTCTGGCGGCCGCTGTCGATGCGTGCCTGGGTCCGCGCCGCGGCCTCCTCGATACGCATTTTGGGGATACCGGCCGCAATGGCCTTCGCCATGCCGCCGTGCTCCTCGATCTCGGCGATGTGCGCCATGGCCTTCTGCGCCAGCTCATAGGTCAGGCGCTCGATATAGAAGCTGCCGCCCCACGGATCGGCAACGCGCGTGGTCCCGCTTTCCTGCTGCAGCACGAGCTGAGTGTTGCGGGCAATCCGCGCCGAGAAATCGGTCGGAAGCGCACTCGCCTCCTCCAGCGCGTGGGTATGCCGCGATAGCGTGTGCCCCTGGGTGGCCGCCATCGCCTCGTGGCACGTCCGGGTCACATTGTTGCAGACGTCCTGCGCGGTGAGCGACCATCCGGATGTCTGCGAGTGGGTCCGCAGCGAAAGCGACCGTTCGTTCTTCGGTGCGAACTCATCCTTGATGAGCTTTGCCCAGAGCAGGCGCGCGGCCCGCATCTTGGCGATTTCCATGAACGGGTTCATCCCGATCGCCCAGAAGAACGACAGGCGCGGCGCGAACTTGTCGACATCGAGCCCCGCAGCCGATCCGGCCCGCACATACTCGACACCATCCGCCAGCGTATAGGCCAGTTCCAGATCGGCCGTCGCGCCGGCTTCCTGCATGTGATAGCCGCTGATCGAAATGGAATTGAAGCGCGGCATGTTGACGGACGTATAGCCGAAGATGTCGGAAATGATCCGCATCGAAGGGGCCGGCGGATAGATATAGGTATTACGAACCATGAACTCCTTGAGGATGTCGTTCTGGATCGTCCCGGACAGCTTCGCCGCCGGTACCCCTTGTTCCTCGCCAGCGACGATATAGAGCGCGAGAACCGGCAGAACGGCGCCGTTCATGGTCATCGACACGGACATCTGCGACAGGTCGATGCCGTCGAACAGCGTGCGCATGTCAAAGATTGAATCGATGGCAACGCCCGCCATCCCCACATCGCCCCTCACCCGCGGGTGATCGCTGTCATAGCCGCGGTGGGTTGCCAGGTCGAAGGCAACCGACAGGCCTTTCTGGCCGGCCGCGATATTACGGCGGTAGAAGGCATTGCTGTCCTCCGCCGTCGAGAATCCCGCGTACTGGCGAATGGTCCAGGGTTGCGTGACGTACATGGTCGGATAGGGACCACGCAGGAACGGGGCAATACCCGGATAGCCATCCAGGAAATCCAGCCCCGCGGTGTCCCCTCCGGTATAGCTGGTCTTGATGTCGATCCCCTCCGGCGTCGCGAACGTCCGGGGCGTCGCCGAAACCGGAGCTGTCGCGGGCGTCCCGGAAGCCGCAGGGGCAACGTCGAGGGCAATCCTGGAGAAATCGGGTATGCGCGTCATGAGCCAAGTCTTCGCCGTCTGTGAACCGTTGCCCCAGTTATAGTCTGCTTGTTGGACGGATGCACGCCCTGGGATGAGACAATTGCAGCCGAATACCGGATCGAGCCTGCTTTTCGGCTTCCGCCGCCGTTTTCGATCCCGCCGGGCAGTCGAAGATTGTTCCTTCCACCCCTCCGCCAACCATGACCAGATCACCTGATCTGACTGTCGCCCCCCTGCCAGACTATCAAGACCCCACGGGACAATCAGATAACGAACAATAGGGAAGAGCCTCGGAGTGGCAGGGGTATTCCATGGCACACACTATCGCCATGGAGACGTTGCAGACACACAAGATGAACTTTCGAGCAAAATCCCCGGCGAATACCCACCTGAAGACTTACATCTGTTCTTTGGTCTATTCGCCATAAGATAGCAAAAGCACTCTCATCCCAACCTGTCATTTGC
>JBKDZY010000812.1:0-2811 GCA_047971765.1 Hyphomicrobiaceae bacterium
TCCCGTGGAATATGTTTACGCAATGCTTAACGCGCTTGCAAAAAGCTAAAATTTATGAGCTGCAAAACCACAGCAAATCAATGTTCCCTATGCGGAGTCTTTCGGTTTTTCTTTTGTTTTCACGCTGATGACAACGCTAGCTCGCAGCAATCGCGGATCGCTCGGCAATCATGGCGTCGATCTCATTTTCGCTGAAGCCCGCCTCCCTGAGCACATCCGCCGTGTGTTGACCGAACACTGGCGCTGACAATTTGACGCACCCTGGTGTTCCAGAGAACTTGGCGGGTAGTCCGATTGTCCTCACTCTTCCCGCCACCGGATGATCAACCTCCACCACCATGTCACGCGCGGCCGTTTGCTCGTGGTCGAGCATTTCCCCGATCGACAGCACGGGGCCGGATGGGATTCCCGCGGACTCGAGCAGGGGTAGCCACTCCGCCGTGGTGCGCGTGCGGAAGGGCACGGCCAGCAACGCAATCAGCTCGTCAATGTTGTTCATCCGGTCCAGCCCGGTCTTGAAGCGGGGATCATCGGCGAGCTCCGGACACCCCAGGATATCGCATAGCATCGGATACATCTTCTGGTTCGACGCACCGACATTGATCCATCCGTCCCGGGTCTCGAAGGCCTGATAGGGCGCGTTGAGCGTGTGCGCGGACCCAAGGGGCCCCGGCGACTGGCCGGTGGCGAGGCTGATTGCCGATTGCCAATAGGTGAGCGTGATGCCGGCCTCGAACAGTGAGGTATCGACGTACTGGCCTTCGCCGGTCTTCTGTTTGTGGGCGTAGGCGGCGCACACCGCCATGGCAGCAATGATACCGGCCGTGATGTCACAGGCGGGCGAGCCAACCCTGACCGGCGGCCGCCCCGGGCCCTCCCCGGTAATGGACAAGAGCCCGGACATGCCCTGCGCAATCAGATCGTAACCGCCCAGGGTTGCATAAGGCCCGCTACGTCCAAAGCCCGAGACCGCGCAATAGATCAGGCCCGGATTGATCTCCTTCAGCACGTCGTAGCCGATCCCGAGCTTGTCCAGGGTGTCGTGGCGATAGTTCTCGATGAGCACGTCGGCGGTCTTGACGAGACGTTTCAAGGCTTCCCTGGCTGCCGGCTTCGTGAGGTCCAGGACGATGCCGCGTTTGTTGCGGGTCATCATCATGTAGGCCGCGGACTCGCCCTTGATGTCGGGCGGCAGCAGACGGCGGGTGTCGTCGCCACCGTCGGCCTTCTCGACCTTGACGACATCGGCGCCCATGTCAGCCAGCATGCGGGCACACGTGGGCCCTGCCATGACGTGCGCAAGGTCGAGAACGCGCATGCCGGAGAGCGGACCACTGGGCGTCGTTGGGCTCATTCGAGATCATCTCCTGTTCGGACCCAGCCATCGCACCGCCCCTCGCAGAGCAGCTTCGGATGGGGGCCGCCTCGGATAGCGTCCAGATGTCCAGCGGCAGGCGTGCCGTGGACCTTGCGTGCACCATAGTGGCAGCTTGAACCGTAGACGACAAATGCCGGTGAATGACGCGGAAGACGGCAGCCGTGCCGCCAAGGGCGTGGCGCAGCGCGGCGTGCAGTGGCATACACTGGTGCCGAGACCATTTCCGGGAGGCATGCCGGGACCCGATCCGGCCAGACAAGGGACCATGCGAATGAAGCTGATGATGTTCAAGAAGGGCCAGGGCGAAGCACTGGGCGTGGTCGCGGGTGACAAGGTGATTGACGTCTCGGCCATCGACGAGAACCTGCCGCGCACACTGATGGGCGTGATCAAGGGGGGCCCGGCAGCACTTGCCGCCGTGAAGGCCGCAGCGGCCAAGGCGCCTGCCTCCGCACAGATGGCACTGGATGCGGCCAAGCCGGCCCTTCCCATCGAACACCCGCCCAAGTTCATCTGCGTCGGGCTCAACTACCTTGCGCACGCCAAGGAAGGCGGGCACGCGCCGCCGACATATCCATCGTTCTTTCCGCGCTGGCACACCTCGCTGGTGGCGGCCGGCGCGCCCGTGATCCGCCCCGCATGCTCCGAGCAGCTCGACTTCGAGTGCGAGCTGACCATCGTGATCGGCAAGGGCGGCCGCCACATCCCCGAGGCCAACGCGCTCGAGCACGTTTTCGGCTACACCCTCTTCAACGATGTCTCGGTCAGGGATTTCCAGCGCAAGACCTCGCAATGGGCGCCTGGCAAGAACTTCGACGGCACGGGGCCGGTTGGCCCGGCCGTGGTGACGGCGGACGAGTTGCCGCCGGGCGCATCCGGGCTCAACATCATGACGCGGGTCAACGGCCAGACGATGCAGTCGTCGAATACCAGTGACATGATCTTCCCGACCGCCCGCATCATTGCGACGCTCAGCGAATTCATGACACTGGAGGCCGGCGACATGATCGCGACGGGTACGCCGTCCGGCGTCGCGCACGCCCGGAAGCCACCGGCATGGATGAAGGCCGGCGACATCGTCGAGGTGGAAGTCGAAGGCATCGGCATCCTCAAGAATCCAATCGTGGACGAAGCCAAAGCCCAGCCTTAAGTGACAGTTCAACCGGGGTGGCGCGCTGATGGCAGCGGGCCGCCCTTTTCCCTCAAGCCCAACACGCGCCGAAAGCCCTCAACCATGACCGACCACGCCAAGGAAACGAACGATCTGCTGGTGCGCCGCGAAGACGGTGTGCTGGTGCTGACATTCAACCGGCCGACACACCGCAACGCGCTGACGACAGCGATGCTCGACACCATCGGTACCGAACTCGCCAAGGCGGAACTCGATCCGGAGATCGGCTGCATCGTGCTGACGGGCGCGGGCGGCGCGTTCT
>JBKDZY010000813.1:0-1762 GCA_047971765.1 Hyphomicrobiaceae bacterium
TTCGTGATGGACGACGGCATCGTGGCGCGGCTCGCATCCGACCGCTTTCACATCACGACCACAACCGGCGGGGCAGCGCGCGTGCTGGCGCACATGGAAGACTACCGGCAGACGGAGTTCACCGATCTCACCTGCTGGTTGACTTCGACCACGGAACATTGGGCGGTGATCGCGCTGCAAGGGCCGCTTGCGCGCCAGATCCTCACTCCGTTCGTTGACGGCACCGATCTTTCCAACGCCGCTCTGCCACACATGAGCGTCGTGGAGGCAGCAGTGGACGGGGTACCTGCCCGATTGTTCCGCGTCAGCTTCAGCGGTGAGCCCGGATACGAAATCAATGTTGCGGCAGGCGATGCCGCGCAGGTCTGGGAACGGCTGCTCGCTGCAGTCGAGACCGCCGGCGGGGCCGCCTACGGCACGGAGGCCATGCATGTGCTGCGTGCAGAGAAGGGCTACATCGTGGTTGGTCATGACAGCGATGGCACCCTGACGCCGCGCGATCTTGGGCTGCCAACCGGCGCGGCAAAGGTGGATTTTGTCGGGAAGCGCGGCATGGCGCGGGCCGATCTGGCCGGAAGCGACCGTTACGAACTGGTGGGTCTCGAGTGCGTGACCGGTGTGGGGGCGCTGGAAGAAGGGGCGCAGGTCACATCCAGCCAATATCCCGCGCCCGGCACATCGGCCCTCGGCCATGTCACCTCGGCCTACATGAGTCCCACGCTGGGGCGTCCGATCGCGATGGCCGTGGTTCGCAATGGCCGGTCGCGGCTCGGCGACATCCTGTGGGTGCCAATGGTGGATGGCGCCAGACAGGTGCTGCTGGTCAAACCGTTCTTCCACGATCCGGAGGGCACACGGCTGCATGGCTGACCAGAACGACATTCATGGGACCACTCCTTCCATCACGGGTGGTACCGGTTCAACGCGACCTGCCAGCGCGACGATTGCTGCCATTACCCGCGCGCCGCAATCGCTGGCGTTCGTGCTTCGGCTTGATCCCGCTGTTCTTCCGGGCCTTGCGGAGCGCGACGGCGGCTGCCTCGACCTGCTCCGTGGCCAGATCAATGGAGCGACCACCCCTCCGGGTCAGTCGCGGCAGGCCTTGCGGCTCGGGCCAGACGAGTGGCTGATCCTGGCGCCACTGGCGCAGGGCAACAGCACGGCCGGGCCACTTGGGGACGAAATCGGCTCGGCCCTGGCGGGAACGGCCCATTCAATTGTGGATATCACGCACCGTGACCTGACCTACCGGCTGGCCGGCCCGCTGGTGGAAAACGTCCTGTCTGCAGGTTGTGCGCTGCCGCTCGACATTCGCTCTTTCCCGGCGGGGCGGGCGACGCGGACCCTTCTTGGAAAGACCGGCGTGGTGCTTTGGCGGCCTGACCCGGAGTGCTTCCAGATCGCTGTCGGGCGGAGCTTTGCGCCCTACCTCGAAGACTTCCTGCAGCAGGCCATTTCCAATGAGACGGCCATCGCGGCTGCATCCCGGGCACCGGCATGACCCGCGCTTCCGAGGTGCGGCATCCCAGAGGGAGCGGGCACCCCGTTTTCATGGGTACGCATGTTCATGGGCACGCATGCGGCTTCCTGGGCACGCATGCGGTCAAGGCGCGCAAGGCTGACTTGATGTGGGGGCCTTATATTTCTAGAGTGCGGTTTTGTAATGTGCCGGCCGCGACGCTACCCTCGAAACGAGGCGCGGCGCGGTTTCCTTCACCGGTTGGCCGCTAGTGTCCCGACCGCGAAGTTCGTCAGTCCAAAC
>JBKDZY010000814.1:0-2100 GCA_047971765.1 Hyphomicrobiaceae bacterium
CTCGAGCGGCAGGATCTCCTCGCGGACGAAGCGGCGGACCTGCGCGATGATGGCTTTCTGTTCTTCGGTCGGTTCGAAGTTCATGGGTGATGTCCTTGCAGTGAGGCTCTTGCAAATGCGAATGGTCAGCGGGTCAAAGGGGGCTCAGTCGGCCCAGTTTCGGAAGAGGTTTGCCAATATTGCCGGATGGCACGTCGCCGTGATCGTGGACGTGCAGCATCAATAGTTCCTGGTAGCGGGTGGTGTACTGCTGGTTGATCTCGACGCGGAACTGGGTGGCGCCGGAGGGCGGCGTCGACAACGCCGTTTCGAGTTCGCTCCTGACGCCGAACAACGAGCGGCCGCCGGCCATGCCAATGAAGACAACGTTGCCCGCGGAATCGGCGAGCTGATAGACACCGAGCTGGCCGGGCAGCTTCCTGACGTTCTCCGCAGTCAGCGCGACCCACGCCTTGGTCATGCGAATGGCCATGCCATTTCCTTTCCTATGTCATTTGAAATCGGTGACGCGCAGCACCTCGATGGTGGCGCGGGAGCGCTTGAGACCGGGCACCGCGGCTTCGCGCCTGGGATCGGTGCGGTAGCTCTCGTAATTCTCCTGGCTGGCGAAACTCAGAATATGGACTTCCTGGGTGCCGTCCGCGTTGCGCAGGCGGCGTTCGAGCCTGCCCTGGTGTTCGATCACCAGGGGCAGGATCTTGCGCTGGTACTCCTGGAAATCGGGCACACCATCAATCGGGATACGGGCAATCACGGCGAGGGTTATGGTGCTCATGGCTGCTGCCTTGGACGATCTGGCGGCATTGGTTTCCCGGCGCGTTTCATGCGTGGCGACGGCCCCGGGATGCGGGGCCGCCTGCAGATGTCGACGCCGGCAAACGGATTGCCGCCGGGCTGGGCTCAGAGCCCCTTGAAGACGGCCTTGCGCTTTTCGAGGCGGGCACGCATGCCTTCCTGGCCGTCCTGTGATGTGCGCGCCTTGTCAACGAGCAGGTCGATGTCCTCGTGCGGGATGTTGTCGCGGAACTGCATCTCGCGCGTGATCAGTGCCTTCATTGCCTTCAGCGACAGGGGAGCGTTGTCGGCAAGGCGCTGGACGACGGTCCCGGCGGTCGCTTCCAGGTCGTCATGCTCGGTGAGATGGGAAATGAGACCCAGCTTGTGGAACTCCTCGGCCGGCAAAGGATCACCCAGGAGCAGGATCTTCTTGGCGATCACCGGGTTGGTGACTTCCATGATCTTCTTGGCGAGAAACCAGCTCGGGGCGAGGCCGACCTGGGCGAGCGACATGCCGAAGCGTGCCTTCTTCGAGGCGACAACGATGTCGCAGTGCAGAGCCAGTTCGTTGCCGCCCGCAATGGCATCGCCGTGGACAATGCCAACGACGGGAAGGGGGTACATCTCGATGGCGTGCAGCATGTGCTCGATGCCGCTTTCGCCCTGCGGATTGTTGCGACGCCACTTGAGGTCGAGCCCTGCACAGAAAACGGGGCCAGCGCCGCGAATGACCGCCACGCGCTCGGTATCGGCAGGCGGTGCTTCAAAAGCCGCCTGCATCAGCTTCATGGTGTCGCCGTCGAGGGCGTTGCGCTTCTCGGGACGGTTCAGGGTAACGGTGCGGACCGCGCCCTCCACTTTCCATTCGACGCTGGCCATCAAATCGCTCCTGTCAATGTGCTGCCGATTGAGGATTGGGCGCATCATAGGCACAGAGCGTGGGTTTGCGGCAACTTTCGATGCGTGGCTAGCTGCCAAAGGGCGCAAGCGCTGCCTGCACCTTCCTGGGCAGGGCAGAGCGCACGAGCCTGTAGGACTGGCTGAGGCGGTGTCGGAGTTCGTCGCCCGGCGTTTCCCAGGGCAGGTTGATCCAGGAGCGGTGGAAATAGGGCGCCTTGAGGCCGACACCGGCGGTGATCAGCATCTCGGCGGTTTCGATGCTGTCGGTCTTCACCGAGACGCCCGGCGTCCTGGTGCCGATGCAGGCGAACAGCGTGCCACCGACCTTCCACGCATCATGTCCACCACCCCAGGGATCGGACACCTCGGCACCGGGGAAGGTCTTGCAGATGGCATTCACGGTCTCTCGGTCCGGCATCGTCC
>JBKDZY010000815.1:0-1693 GCA_047971765.1 Hyphomicrobiaceae bacterium
CAGGATCTCGGTCGAGCCCAGCGTTCCGGCCGACAGCACGACGGTCTTCGCATCGACGTAGCTGGGTTCGCCGTCCTTCGCCTCGGTCGGTGCGAAATGCACGCGCCAATTCGAGCCGCGCTTTTCCAGGTGGCTCACGGTCAGCTCGGTGAAAATCTCGGCGCCGTGTGCTTTCGCGTCGGGGAGATAGGTCACGGCCACGGTGTTCTTGGCGCCGACATTGCAGCCCGCACAGCAGTCGCCGCACAGCGTGCACGCGGGTTGCGCAACCCCGGCAGGGTTCACGGTGTCCTCGAAGCTCACGGCAACCGGTGGCGTGCCCATCGTGCCGCCAAGCCCTGCGCCCGCTGTTTCGAGTGCACGGTATTTCGTCAGTTTGTCCGCGCCCGCGTGCTGTGACGGCCTGAGCCAGCGTGCTGCCCGCGCATAGCCCTCGTCGAGCAGGCCGTCCTGCGCGATCTGGCCCGGCCACACGGCATCGGCCCACACCCGCGCATCCGGCCTGAGCGCGACCCCAGCGTTGACGAGTGACCCGCCGCCAAGCCCGCAGGCAACCAGCACATGCATGTCCTCGCCAAGGCGCACATCGAAAAGCCCTGTCGATTTGCCGAAACTCACCCGGCGTCCGCGCACCTGCATCTCGGTGCGCATTTCAGGGAAACGGTTTGGAAACTCCCCGGTCATCACCTCGCGGCCCCGCTCCAGCACGCAGACATGCTTGCCGGCACGCGCCAGCCGGGACGCCGCCACCCCGCCGCCGTAGCCTGATCCCACCACGATCACATCGTAGCGCGGCTTCAATTCGGACAAGGGGCGTGAAAGTCGGGACATGACGTTAACCTCGAGGTCGAGGGCGCACCCGGGAGGGGAGAGCACCGCTGCTGCCGGGCGCAATACAACCCACAGGAGCCAGTGTCGAGCCGGGCGGATCAAAATGGTGAGCCCGAACGCGGCAGACCAGCCGTCTGGCCGAAGGCTGCCGGGGAAATGGCAGCCACGACTGGCCACGGGTGACAGCCAGGCCGTCATTGTATTCAATGGTGCCGCCAGTTCACGCCAATGACGGAAAGGAGCCGACATGTCGTCCGACGCTCTCGAAAAATCGGTTGACGAGGCAATATCGAGACTGCACGCCGCCATGGCGGATGTTGCCAACGGCGATATCAGGGCCATCAAGGCCGTCTATTCCCACTCCGGCGAGGCCACCAGCTTCTATGGCTGGGGCGGGTACGAGAAGGGATGGGATGCCGTCTCCAGGCGCTGGGACTGGGCAGGTCAGCAGTTTCAGGGCGGCAAGGTGAGCTACCAGCCGGTGTCCAGGGTGGTCTCGGCCGATCTCTTCTACGTCACCGAGATCGAAACCTACGAGATGAAGGCAATGAACGGCATGTCCGGACCAACCGGCTGGACCAACCGCGTCACCCACGTCTTCCATCGCGAGGCCGGTGAATGGCGCTTGATCCATCGTCACGCCAACCGCCTCGAAGACCAGTATCAGCCCGGAACACGGCTCAAGCCAAAGGAGTAGCTGCATGTTGTTCATGGTCGTATCGACGCCCCGCCCGGAACCGCCCTCGGCCATGACGCCGAAACGCAAGGCCTATTGGGAGTGGCTATCGCCGCTGCAGGAAAGTGGTCTGTGCAAGCATGTGTGGGCGCGGACCGGGCGCGGTGCTGTCGCGCTGCTGGACGT
>JBKDZY010000816.1:0-3678 GCA_047971765.1 Hyphomicrobiaceae bacterium
AAGGAATGTGAATGGCGCTTCAATCACCGCCCCGTTGCCAATCTCACCAAGGTTCTGCAACAGTGGTGGTTCAAGTAACGGCAGACACGCTACCTATGTCAGCCCCCGTTTTTATTTGCCCGTGTCGCGACTGGAGATTGGATTTGCCGCTTTAATCGCACTGCCATTTTGCTGTTGAATTCGAATAAAATGCTATTCTATCCTTGAAAAGTGATGGGGTTTGCGGGTTTGCCGCAGCCGTCAATTGCGGGGACGACAATTCAGGGTCGTTGCCATGTTCAGACCGCTCGAACTTATTCTGAATCGGCTCATTACTGCCGGTACCTTGGTTGTAGAAACCCATGCCGGGGAGGTTTTTACCTTCGGCAATGGCGAACCGCCCTGCGTTGCCATGAAACTCATGGATCATCGGCTGGAGCGGGAGCTGGCGCTCGATCCCAATCTGGCGGTCGGCGAGGCCTACACCGATGGCCGTCTCGTCATGAAGCAGGGGCGGATCTACGATCTGCTCGAGCTGGTGCTCGAGAATGCGCTCAATCATCCCCTGCCCCGGTGGGCCGGCGCGGCCGACCGGCTACGATATCTGACGCGGCGCATTGCGCAATATAATCCGGCCGGACGTTCGCGGCGGAACGTGTCCCATCACTACGATATCGATGGCTCCATCTACGATCTGTTTCTCGACCCCGAGCGCCAGTATTCCTGCGCCTACTTCGATCATCCCGGCATGGGGCTGGATGACGCCCAGCGCGCCAAGATCCGCCATATCGCGGCCAAGCTGGACCTTGGGGAAGGTCAAACGCTTCTGGATATCGGTTCAGGCTGGGGCGGGCTGGCACTCAACCTCTCGCGGCTCGCGGATTGCGATGTGCATGGGGTCACGCTCTCGAAAGAGCAGCTCGCGCACGCGCGGTCCTGGGCGGTGGATACGGGCCTTGCGAACCGGGTGCGCTTCGATCTCGTCGATTACCGCAGCCTCACGGGTCACTACGACCGGATCGTTTCTGTCGGAATGTTCGAGCATGTGGGCATCAATCATTACGGGGCGTTCTTCGACAAGGTCAGCGAACTATTGGCGGATGATGGCGTGGCCTTGATCCATTTCATTGGCCGCACCGACGGGCCAGCGGCCACGAATGCCTTCATCGCGCGGCACATATTCCCTGGCGGGTATATCCCGGCCCTGTCGGAAGTCATGCCCGCCATAGAGCGCAGCGGGCTGATGTTGGCGGACGTCGAAGTGTTGCGTCTGCATTATGCGATGACCTTGCGGAAATGGCGGGAGCGCTTCGTTGACCAGTGGGCCAAGGCGCGTGAGATCAAGGATGAAGCGTTCTGCCGGATGTGGGAGTTCTATCTTGCAGGTTCCGAGGCGGCGTTCCGATACCAGAATCTCGTGGTGTTCCAGGTCCAACTGACACGGCGCGTAGAAACATTGCCGATTACCCGGGCCTACATCCAGGGGGCGGAATCCGCATTCGTCGAGATGGAGCCCCATCACCGGATTGCTGGCGAACATATCCGGCCCCATGCCGCGGAATAGGGTGCGCCTGGCCGAGTTGCATTTGCGGCGCCGGTGGCGCTTGTGATTCGGGCAACGGGCAAGCATCGAGTTGACGTGCTGTTGATTGCGGGGAGCAGAACGGACTGCCGACGGAAGAGCGTTCCGGCAGGCATGGGACTCGAAGTACTCCTTCGCCCATGCAGAACGCCAGCAAATCACTTGGGCATCAGGATGCCCCGGACGCCGAAGCGGACGACATCCGTTTCCGCTCCGCTCCGCACAACATCGACGCCGAACAGGCCCTGCTCGGTGCCATTCTGGTCAACAACGAAGCCCATGACCGCGTGTCCACGTTCTTGCGGACGGAGCACTTTTTCGATCCGCTTCATGCCAGCATCTACGAGACGGCGGCCAAGCTGATCGGTGCCGGCAAGCCAGCCACGCCCGTCACCCTGCGCACGTATTTCGAGACGGCCACGCAGATCGACGAGAACATGACGGTGCCGCAGTATCTCGGGCGCCTGGCGGCCAACGCGACGACGATCATCAACGCGCAGGAATACGGGCGCACGATCTATGATCTGGCGGTCCGGCGCCAACTGATCCTGATCGGCGAGGATATGGTCAACGTGGCCTACGATTCGCCAATCGACCAGCCTCCCGAAGAACAGATCCAGGATGCGGAAACCCGGCTGTTCTCGCTGGCCGAGGGCAGCAAGTATGGCCAGGGATTTCTCTCGTTCGGCACGGCACTGACCCACGCCATCGACATGGCGAACGCCGCCTTCCAGCGCAAAGGCGGGCTGTCGGGCGTTTCGACCGGGTTGCGCGATCTCGACAAGAAGATGGGCGGTCTGCAGTCGTCCGATCTCATCATTCTTGCCGGCCGGCCGTCCATGGGCAAAACCTCGCTTGCCACCAACATCGCCTACAACATCGCCAAGGCGTTTCGCTCGGAAGAGCAGCCGGACGGCTCCAACAAGACGACGGATGGCGGCGTTGTCGGGTTCTTCTCGCTTGAAATGTCGGCGGAGCAGCTGGCAACACGTATTCTTGCCGAACAGGCGGAGGTGTCGTCGTCCGCCATCCGCCGAGGTGAAATCAGCGATGATGAATTCAAGCGGCTGGTTCTGGTGTCGCAGGAAATGGCGCGCTGTCCGCTCTATATCGACCAGACCGGTGGCATCTCGATTGCTCAGCTTGCGGCCCGTGCGCGCAAACTGAAACGGCAGAAGGGGCTCGACGTTCTCGTGGTCGACTACCTGCAGCTTTTGACCGGTTCGGCCAAGCGATCATCCGAAGGGCGCGTCCAGGAGGTGTCGGAGATCACCACGGGCCTCAAGGCGCTGGCGAAGGAACTGACGGTTCCGATCATTGCCCTGTCACAGCTCTCGCGTCAGGTCGAGGCGCGCGAGGACAAGCGACCGCAGCTTTCGGACCTCCGCGAATCAGGCTCCATCGAGCAGGACGCCGACGTCGTCATGTTCGTGTTCCGCGAGGAATACTATGTGGAACGGTCCGAGCCTGATCCGGGCACTCAGGCGCACGAGCAGTGGCGCGCGAAGATGGAGCAGGTCTACGGGAAGGCCGAAGTGATCGTCGGCAAGCAGCGTCACGGACCGGTCGGCACCGTCACCCTGGCGTTCGAAGGCCAATACACGCGCTTCTCGGATCTTGCCGAAGACGCCTATCTCCCGGAGCACCACGACGAGTAGCGGCACGAGGACGCAGAATCTTCCGCGCAATCAGTTGTCGGAGCCGAACATGGTCCGACGCATCTCCTGACCTGAGACAATGCTGACGGTGCCGGGAAATGCAAAGGCCGCCGTGGGCGTTGCGGGTCCATCCTGGTCGGGCGGGCGGACGTGATTGCCGGGATCGTCCTCCACGGACTGGTAGGAGATGGCCGGCTCAGCGGCGGCGGTGACGGTCGATTCGTCGGCAACGAACTGGACACCAATGCTCTTGCCGCTTTTGCGGCGGACTTCACAAAGGGTATCAATGCCCTTCGCATCAACGACGAGGCGGAAGATTGTCAATTCGTCGATCCGGGCATTAAGTTCGACGAGGGCGCCGCTCCCAGACAGGTTGCGAACGAGGCATGGTTCCGGGGATCTGCCGGGCAGATGGGCAAAGGCATGAATAGTGACTTCGCGACGGCCAAACGTTCGTCT
>JBKDZY010000817.1:0-1934 GCA_047971765.1 Hyphomicrobiaceae bacterium
ACGGTTCGACCAGTTGCATGAACGTCTCGAACTGATCGTGATGCACCCAGTGGCCAGCGCCCGCGAGCTGCACGAAGGTGGCGTTCTCGAAGAAGGCCGCACGGCCGTCGCTCCTCGGAACAGACGCCCAGCTTTCCTTGCCGTAAACCATCAGCGACGGCGACGAGATGTTCCGCCAAACCGCCTCGATGTCCGGCTGCGGCATGTCGTAGGGGAGGAACACACGGACATAATAGTCGAACTTCCAGGTATAGGTGCAGTCCTCGTTCTGGACGACGCCGTGCACGGTGAGATGCCGAGCCTGCTCCTTGGAAAGATGCTTGTTCTGCTCCTGCATGCGCGCGAACGCTTCCTCGATCGACTTGTAGCGGCGCGGGAGGCGGCCCGAGGCCTCGCGCTGCTCGTCGATCCACGAGCGCATCTTCTCGACCATGGTCTTCGACGCGGCGTCCGCCTGCGATTTCGGGGACCGGCCGAGCCCCTCGATGGCGACGAAGCGCTTCACGTTTTCGGGATAGATGCCGGCATAGCGCACCGTGATCGCGCCACCCAGCGAGTGCCCGACGATGGTGACCGGCGCCAGCTTCAGCTGATGGATGAGCTGGGCGAGGTCGTACACATAGCCGGCCATCGAGTAGTTGGCGGACTTCGACCACTGGCTGTCTCCGTGGCCGCGCAGGTCGGGCGCGATGACGTGCCAGTCCTTGCGCAGCCGGCGCGCGACCCAGTCCCAGTTGCGGCAGTGATCGCGCCCGCCGTGGACGAGCAGCAGCGGCGGGGCGCCATGGTTGCCCCAGTCCACGTAATGCAGGCGCAGACGTTGCGAGTAGAAAACCCGCGAGGTCGGGCCGGATTCGTCGTCGATGCTCACTGCGGCAGGCCTTTCAAGAACCGCTCGATGATGGCGTTCGTCTCGCCCGGTGTCTCGAGCTGGGGGAAATGACCGATATCCGGGATGATTTCCACCTGAATGCCGGGCTGGTGGCGCTTCAGGACTTCGAGATAGGGTGTCGTGTCACCAACCTTCATGGAGACGCGTTTTCCCTCGGGCGTGGTCTGCGTGGTTTGGATGGCGAGCATCGGCACCTTCACCGCCGAGAGCACGCGCTCGAAGTTCTCGGCGTCATAGCGGCCGATATCACCAAACAGCGGGCCGCAGATCGTCGCGTCCAGTCCCACCGCGCGCCGGACCACCGCCTCGGAGCGCGCCTTGTCGAAACCCGGCGAGAACATAGCCTCGAACGCCGCGCGGACGGCCGGCTGGTAGCCGGCCTTCTCCAGCGCCTCGGACCGCTTCAGGTAGGAGGTCGAACCCTGCTCGCCGAGCTTGCTGCCGTCGACCAGCACGACCGCCTTGATGCGCTCGGGCACGCGCGAAGTTGCCTCCATGGACACGCGGCAGCCCATGCTGTGGCCGAAAATGACCGCAGGAGGCAGATCGAGTGCCGTGATGAGTTCCGCCACATCGGCGCCATGCCGTTCGATCCGCCGATGCTCGGCGGTGCCCGGGGACGTGCCGTGGGCGCCGAGGTCGACGGCAATCGTGTCGTGCGTGCCCTTGAAGTGAGCCACCATGGCGTCCCAGTCGCTGCGCGCGCACCCGAAACCATGCACGAAGACGAGTGGAGGTGCTCCGCTTCCGGTGCGCGTATGTTCAATCAAGGCCACTGGTCTGGCTCCCTTTCGGTCTGATGGTGGTTCCGGGCATCCGGATCGAGGCGGATTGTGGTCGCGTCGCGGCCGGAGCACAAGCCGGACCGCGCTGGAGGTTCCGCCGCCGCCCGGCCGCGCAGGCGCCCTCATGATTGTGACTGGATAACCACGCCCGATGCCCGGTTGCGAAAAACCTGCAGCAGGGTCTGGTAAATCCGGGATTCGCATGCCACATTCGGCTCAGGTTCAACAACGGGAAGGAGGTGATCCAATGTCTAGTG
>JBKDZY010000818.1:0-2766 GCA_047971765.1 Hyphomicrobiaceae bacterium
TGCTGAGAGGCTGACGCCTCTCGGCTATGCAACCGGCCACTTTGGCAAGAACCATCTCGGCGCCCGCAACGAGTTCCTGCCGACCGAGCACGGGTTCGATGAGTTCTACGGCAACCGCTACCATCTGAATGCGGAGGAAGAGCCGGAACTTCCCGACTACCCAAAGGACCCGGCCTTCCGTGCGAAATTCGGCCCGCGTGGCGTGATGGATTGCAAGGCGTCCGACAAGGATGACCCGACGGTCGATCCGCGTTTCGGCAAGGTCGGCAAGCAGGTGTGCAAGGATACCGGCCCGCTGACCAAGGCGCGCATGGTCACCATCGACGATGACATTGCCAATCGGGCGACCGATTTCATCAAGCGGCAGGCCGATGCCAAGAAGCCGTTCTTCATCTGGGTGAATTTCACCCACATGCACTTCCGCACGCATACCAAGCCGGAGCACGTCGGACAGTCGGGCCGCTGGCAGAGCCCCTCTCATGACACGATGATCGACCACGACAAGAATGTCGGCCAGGTCCTCAAGGCGCTTGATGATGCAGGGATCGCAGACAACACCTTCGTGATGTACTCGACCGACAACGGTCCGCACATGAACACCTGGCCGGATGCGGCAATGACGCCGTTCCGCAACGAAAAGAACTCGAACTGGGAAGGCGCCTATCGGGTACCTGCCATGGTGCGTTGGCCCGGTCACATCAAGCCAGGCCAGGTGTCCAACGAGATCGTGTCCCATCTTGACTGGCTTCCGACCCTCGTGGCGATGGCAGGAGACCCGCAGGCGAAGCAGGAGCTCGCAAAGGGCGACAAGGTCGGCGACATGACCTACAAGGTCCATCTCGACGGCGACAACCTGGTGCCCTATCTGACGGGAAAAACAGACAAGGGTCCGCGCGAGTCCTTCTACTATATCAACGACGACCAGCAGCTCACGGGCTTGCGGTATGACAACTGGAAGCTCGTCTTCATGGAGCAGCGGGCTCGTGGCACGTTGCGGATCTGGTCAGAGCCGTTCGTCAACCTTCGCGTCCCGAAGCTGTTCAATCTCCGGACGGATCCCTACGAGCGTGCCGACGTCACGTCGAATACCTACTATGACTGGTTCCTCGACCATGCCTTTCTTATGGTCCCCGCCCAGACTTATGTCGGAAAATTCCTGACGTCGTTCAAGGAATTCCCGCAGAGGCAAAAGGCTGCGAGCTTCAATCTGGACGAGGTCATGGCGAAGCTGCAGGACAGTACGGGGAAATAGGCTCCGTGAACGATACGGGGTTGTCCGGTCCGTCCCTGCACGATCGCGGTAGCTCGGAAATCGCCAAAGGCCGGCTGGGCGACCAGTGAACCAAAGTGCCGGGGCCTCGAAACGGGGCTCCGGCACAAAGTTTCGCAACCCAATGGCTCGTTACGATCAATTTCGCCGGGGAAGAGAGCGGGCTCCTCTCTGGTCCTGTTCCAGCCGTATCGCGGGTTGCGGCCGGTGTCCGCTTGATGGCGGTCCCATCGAATGGTCGGCAATTGCAGCTTGGCGCAAATCATCGGGCTGTCGTTTCAGTGACGTCCTGCCACGTCAGATCGAAGCGGGCCAGGTACTTTTTGAGGCGATCGGCGTCATTGGTCGAGGCCTTTGCAAGGCGCGAGACTGCGAACAGCTTGCGTCCGGCTTCGCTCAACGAGCGTGACTCCCTGCATACTCTTATGACGCTTGCCAATTGCGCCTGATCGAACAGGTCTAGCTTATCCAGCCGCTCGCGGCCTATGATGGCTTCTGCCAATGCAGCATCGGAATCCGGCGCATCGCGGGACCATCGGCTTTTCAGGCGCTCGATCTCCTCAATGGCAATTGCCTCGGTGATTCGGCCAGATGTTGCCAGTGTCGCCATGCGCGTCACGGACGCGCCGAGATCGCGAAAGTTTGCGAGCCATTGGGCCTCGGAAGAGACTGCAAACGCGAGATAGCGCTCTCGTGCCTCCTTGTTGAAGGTGATGGTGTCGCCGCTCTGCTGTGCGTAGCGGGTGAGCTCGAAATCCAGATTGGGGGTGATATCCTCGCGTCTCTCCTTCAGGCCCGGCAGACGGAAGATCCACAGATTGAGCCGTGCCAGCAGATCCTCGCGAAAGCGGCCTTGCGTAACGTCGATGTTGAGGTCTCGATTGGTTCCGGCAATAAGCTGGAAATCGCTGTGTGTCTCCTTGTCCGCGCCGACGGGAAGAAAACGCTTTTCCTCGATAGCCCGCAGGATCATGGCCTGTTCGTCCACCCCCAACTCTCCGATTTCATCGAGAAACAGGACGCCCTCATTTGCGGCTTTGAGGAGACCAGGACGGGCTGTCGTGGCGCCTGTGAACGCGCCTTTGACATGGCCAAACAATGCGCTCATGGCCTGGTCCCCACGCAGGGTCGCGCAGTTCACCTCGGCGAACGGCCCTTTCACCTGGTGGCGGGCGTGCTTGAGTTCGTAGATCCGGCGGGCGAGCTGGGATTTTCCCGCTCCGGTCGGGCCAGTCAGCAGCAACGGTGCTCGCGAGCGGATGGCAACGTGCTCGATGCGATCGATCATATGGTTGAAGGCCGCGTTTCGCGTCTCGATGCCTGATTTGAGGAATGATTTGGCTTCGACCTGCTCGGCGTTGAAGCGGGCGGCAATGAGATCGTAGCGTGACAGATCCAGATCGATGATGCCGTAGGTGCCAGGCGCGCCGTCCTTCCAGCGCCTGGGCGGCGTCAACTGCAATAGCCGCGCTGGTGCGACGCGCGCTTCGGCCAAC
>JBKDZY010000819.1:0-5814 GCA_047971765.1 Hyphomicrobiaceae bacterium
TCGGGTCCGAGCCACGTTTCCGCCTGGATGTGAGCAGATACCGGATCACGCCGGACAACGGGCCCAAGTCGCTCCAGATCAAACTCGCGGTACTGGCCGACATCCATGCGGGCGAGCCCTATATGCCGGCGCAACGGATTGCGGAGATCGTCGACCGGACCAACACGTTGGGTGCCGATGCCGTGCTTCTGCTCGGGGACTATGGCTCCGCCCACCGCTGGTTGACCCGCCGCGTGCCGCCGCAGGAATGGGCGCCGGTTCTGGCCGGTCTCCAGGCGCCACTGGGTGTCCATGCGGTACTCGGCAACCACGACTGGTGGGACGACCCGACCGTCAGGAAGTTCGGCCACGGCCCTGTCGCCTCGCAGATCGCACTCGAGAAGGTCGGGATACCGGTCTACGAGAATACCGCGATCCGGCTCGAAAAGAACGGACAACCCTTCTGGATCGGCGGACTTGGCGACCAGTTGGCGCTGGTCAGCGGATGGATCGGCCGCAAGGCGATCTTCCAGGGCAAGGACGATCTGCCGGCCCTGCTCGCGCGCGTGACCGACAATGCGCCGCTGATCATGATGGCCCATGAGCCGGACATTTTTCCGGACGTGCCAGCCCGGGTCGCACTGACGATTTCCGGCCACACGCACGGCGGACAAGTGCGGATCGCCGGCTACTCACCGGTGGTGCCGTCGAGCTATGGCAACCGCTATGCCTACGGGCACATTGTCGAGGAGGACCGCCATCTTGTGGTTTCCGGCGGTCTCGGCTGCGGGAGGTTGCCGGTGAGGTTCGGGGTGCCGCCCGAGATCGTTCTGATCGAACTCGGCAGCCCCGGACACAGCACCGGCCTCAATCCAGTTTGACGTTCACGTTGTTGGCGATCTCGCCGCGCACCACCTGCATGTCGCGCAGGTGGCTGGCGAAGACATCCCAGATCGGCGGACCTTCGATGCCCTGGTTGACCGCACCCCACCCCGCGACCATGTAGGTCCGGTTCGGGTCGATGGGCTTGGCGGTGCGCAGCAACGTCAAATCGGAAATCCGCTGACCCATGGGTGCATTGGGGCGGATGGTGAACCCCATGCCGCCAACGCGCACCATGTCGCCACCCTGCTGGTAGTAGGGATTGGGGTTGAAGAGGTTGTCCGCGACGTCCTCCAGCATCGTCTTCAGGAACGCGCCGAGAATGGGCTGGCGGTCCACGTTCGGATAGGTGATGGCGGTCACGTCGTAGACATCGTCCCAGCTGATCGGATCGCCAGCCAGGATCGAGCCCCCCCATCGGAACCCAGGCGACAGCGAAATCTCCGCGTCACGTTGCGAGAGCATGGCATCGCAGATGAGATTGTCCAGCGTGCCGCCGAAATTGCCCCGCCGATGCAATGAGACCTCGGTCCGCGCCAGTTCGGTCGACAACATGGCCTCGTGGGGTTCGCGAATTTCCTCGATCAGGCGGGTCAGGGCGGGATCGGCCGGGATCGCGTCGGAGAGCACCGGAATGAGGCGGTAGTTCCACTCGTGGATACCACCGGAACGGATCTCGATGTCGAGCCGCGACAGGAATTTGCCGTGCGAGCCTGAGCCGACGACGAGGGTATGGCCGAGCTGCACCGGGCGCGGCACCGCGTCATGGGTGTGGCCTGACAGGATCACATCGATGCCCGGCACGTCCTTGGCGAGCTTCAAATCGACGTCGAAGCCGCAATGCGACAGCAACACGACGACATCCGCGCCGGATTTGCGCACCTGCGCGACGGTACGCGCCAAGGCATGGCGGCGCATGCCGAACCACCATTTCGGCACCATCCACTGGGGATTGGCGATGGGCGTATAGGGATAGGCTTGGCCGATGACGCCGACCAGGATGCCGCCCCGTTCGTACATCTTCCAGCCCTTGAAAACGGGCTCCTCGAAGTCGCTGTCACGAACGTTGGTCGCCAGGAACTGGGTCTTGGTGAAGCCGGGCTGGTCCTTGGTGCCATAAAGCTCGAGCACACGGTCTGCGCCGAGTGTGAACTCCCAGTGGCCGGTGGTGGCATCGAGGCCCAGCGCCTCGCCGACGCGGATCATATCGCCGCCTCGGCTTTCGAGAGAGGTGTAGGAGCCCTGCAGCAGATCGCCACCGTCGAGAAACAGAACCTTGTTGGAGCCACGTTCAGCCCGGATCGCGGCCACCAGGGACGCCATCCTGTCCATGCCGCCCACACGGCCATATTCCCTGGCGAGCGCATCGAAGTCGGTCGAGGAGATGGCATAGGCGTCGAGAGTGCCCGGCTTGATGCCGTAGGCGGCCAGCGCCTTATTGCCCGTGAGATGGGGGGGCTTGCCGGCCATCGACCCGACGCCGATGTTGACCTGGGGTTCGCGGTAATACAGCGGATTGAGTTGCGCGTGGCAATCGGTCATGTGGAGCAACGTCAATTGCCCCTTCGCCTCGAAGCGCATCAGGTCTTCAAGACCGATTTTCTGCTTGGCCGCAGCGGCTCCCAGACGCCCCTCCGCTCCGAGAAGGGAAGCGGCCGCCGCTGCAACAGGGAAGAATTCTCGTCGTGTCAGGTTCAACGGCCAGCCCGCCTTGTCATTTCATTGCCGCCGGCAGGCGCATCGGCCTGCCTGTCGAACGTGCCCCCTATTTGTTCACCGGACTCTCGGGATCGAGCAGATAGGCGACCAGGTCGCGGATCTGATCAATGCTGAGAACACCGTTGGCTCCGAAGCGTGGCATCAGCGAACACGCGACCTGAGCCTGGCTATTATAGATCTTATCGTAGACGATGCGCGCCTGCCCCTTGGTCGCATGCAATTTACCGTAGTTCTTCAAGCTTATCCCGATGGTCCCGAAACTGACCTCCGCCGGATCGAGCTGATGGCACGCATAGCAGTTGCCACCATTGGGGCGCGTTGCCGGATAATCGTTGAACCGCATACCGTAACCCGACCTGGCTATGGCCTCGCCACGCTTCCAGTCGCCGATCAGATTGCCATCCGCGGGGTAGCGGATGGTCTTGCGCTCCCTCTTCTTGATCTGCTCTGCCAGCGTGTGGGACGGCTTGTTCCTGACGGCAGAACACGCTGAAAGCGTCTCATCGGGGACAAGCCGGGCTGCCCAGCCCGGCTCGGCGATGGATAACGACTGCCGAAGCACCCTCTGAATCAGACGCTCGTTGGTGAACGGCTTGTCCTCGGCATATGCAGGCGCCGCAGACGCTACAACAACCAATGCTGCAAGTGCGAAGCTTGCGCGTTTCACCTGGCTGCTCCCTTCACCGTTTCAATCCGGGCACCTTGATCACCCCGCCCCGCGCCTCGCTCATGAGATAGGCGGTCAGCGCGATGCTTGCAGGCGATCCCAGGCGCAGACGGGGCAGACGCATCTGCCGGAAGCAATCAAAGAGGCGATGCTGGAACGTCATCACGTTGGTGGTCGACACACGGTAGGCGGGCCACTCGCCAACCACCTTGCGGGCCCCTTCCGGCGTCGCGAGGTCGGCCAACGGCTGCAGGCGGATGCGCTTTCCCTCGACGCCATGGCAGCTAGCACAGGAAAAGTCGAACGGACCCGACCGGTGGTTGAATATGGCCTTACCGGTGGCGACGGCCGCACGCTCCCGCGGGTGGGAAAGCGTTGGTGCGATAGCCATGCCATCTGACCGCGCGGCCACATAGGTTGCGAGCGCACCCAGATCACCGACCGGATGGCCGTTCGCCGGATAGGGGTTCTTGAGCATGGCGCTGGTATCCATGCCCTGGATATTGCGCATGCACCACAACAGGCGGGTTTCGAGGTCCATAACCTGGCCCGCATCCTCGAAATATCTCGGCAATGCGGCATAGGCCCCCTTGGTGACGCCCGGTCCCTTGCCCAGGTCGCATGTCTCGAGGGATACGTTGTTGGGGCCTCGCCGCGTCTCCCACAGATCAGCTCCCCGGTCGATATCCAGGAATCCGGGGTTCGACCATGGGTCCGCCGCCATCATGGTACGGAACGAGTCCAGGCCACGTTCGACATGGTCCGCGTCCGGCGTTTTCGACGATCCGCGGTGCTGTGCATCTGCAAAACCAGTGGAGACGAGCCAGATGGCCAACGCCGCCAGCCCGGATACTGCGAACTTCACCCTCATCTGCAGGCGGTAACAATCCATGGGCTGCGTCCTTGCCCCGGCGCACGGCACATTGCACAATAACTCCGTCGGCGTTGTCTCGGCGGTGCGAAGGTGGCTCGCAATGTCACAGGGACGATGCGGATGATGCGTTGACAAGGCCGATTCACACCAGAAGTATCCTGAAATGATGCCACCAAGGTCAACTGCCCTTCTGCCTTTCCTGGCAGTCCGTGGGGCAAAACTCCTGAGCCGCGAGGGATTGTGCAGCAAAAGCTTGACGCCGTCGGCACGGCCGCAACTCTGGAAGAGCCAGCGATTGACCTCTCCCGCCCAACCGGGGACGAGGTCAAAACCACCACCTGCTACATGTGCGCGTGCCGTTGCGGCATCCGGGTCCATCTGAAGAACGGCCGGGTCCGCTACATCGAAGGCAACCCGGATCATCCGGTCAACAAGGGTGTCATCTGCGGCAAGGGTGCTTCGGGCATCATGCAGCACTATGCACCATCGCGCCTCAGCACACCTCTGCTGCGCGTCGGACCACGCGGGTCGAGCGAGTTCAAGGAAATCGGCTGGGAAGAAGCCCTGGGCATCGCAACGGGCTGGCTGTCGCGCGTGCGCACGACCGATCCACGGAAGCTCGCGTTCTTCACTGGTCGCGACCAATCGCAATCGCTCACCGGCTGGTGGGCCATGCAATTCGGGACACCCAACTTCGCGGCCCATGGCGGGTTCTGCTCCGTCAACATGGCGGCGGCGGGCCTCTACTCGTTCGGCGGCTCGTTCTGGGAATTCGGCGAGCCCGACTGGGACCACGCCAAATACCTGATGATGTTCGGCGTGGCCGAGGACCATGCCTCGAACCCGATCAAGATGGGCCTTGGAAAGCTGAAGGCGCGCGGCGCCAAGATCGTCGTCGTCAATCCGGTGCGAACAGGCTACGGCGCCATTGCGGATGAATGGGTCGGAATCCGGCCCGGGACCGATGGCCTCTTTGTCGGTGCGCTGATCCACGAACTGCTCAGGACGCAGCGCATCGACCTCGACTATCTCGTTCGCTACACCAACGCACCAGCACTCATCATCGACAACCCCGGCGGCGCCGACGACGGCCTGCTCGCGCGCGACGACAATGGCAACGTTCTTGTCAAGGACCGCCATACGGGGCAGTTCATGGGCATCGACACACCAGACCTTGCGCCGGTGCTGCAGGGCGAAGTGACATTGCCGAATGGCGGCAAGGCCCGCCCCGTGTTCGAAGCGATGGTGAACCGGTTCCTGGGGGCCGACTACGCACCGGATGTGGTGGCCGAACGGACCGGCCTTGATGCCGAGCAGATCAAGCGGCTTGCGCAGGAGTTGGCCAAGACCGCTTTCGACGAGGCGATTACACTCGACCAGCCATGGACGGACTGGCACGGCCGGCGGCACGAGAAGATGACCGGGCGGCCGGTGGCCTTCCACGCCATGCGGGGCATCTCGGCCCATGCCAACGGCTTCCATACGTGCCGGATGCTGCACATCCTGCAGATGCTGCTGGGCGCCATCGAGACGCCAGGCTCGTTCCGGATCAAGCCGCCCTATCCCAAGTCCATTCCTCCCCGCGTCAAGCCGCGCGGCAAGCCGGGCGATGCCAAACCATCGACACCGCTGCCGGGCCCGCAGCTGGGGTTCGTCACGACGCCGGAAGACCTGCTGATCGACGATGCGGGAA
>JBKDZY010000820.1:0-7419 GCA_047971765.1 Hyphomicrobiaceae bacterium
CAGCAGACTTTCCGGGGAGACTTTGCAGTTGTCAGAGTCGGGAGACTGTTGGAAGTGGTGAATGTTGGAAGCGGCATCATGGCCTTTCGGGATGGATGTTCCTGAGGCAGGATGGCGGGGGATGCCCGGCACAGATCCGTGTCGTGGTATGGGGACAAAAACATGAAGCGCATGCTGTTGCCACCCACAAGCCGTCTGATGATGATGGCTGCAGCGGTTTCTGCGCTGGCCGTAACCGGCTGTGCATCGTCGAACGACATCACCAAGGCATTGAATCCCGATCCGCCCGGAAAAACCTACGCGCTCGGGGATGCGCTCCTGTCGAAAGGGCGCAACGAGGAGGCCGCAAAGAAATTCGAGGATCTGGATCGCGATCATCCCTACGCGCCCGAGGCCCGGCGCGCGATGGTGATGGCGGCCTATGCCTACTACAAGGCTGGCAAGTATCCGGAGGCCGTCACGGCGGCCAAGCGGTTCACGACCTTGCATCCTGGCAGCAAGGACGCCGCACTGGCCTACCATGTGATAGCATCGTCCTACTTCGCGCAGATCAAGGACCCGACCCATGACCAGACGGCAGCGCGGCAGGCGCTCGATGCGCTGAAGGTGCTGGTCACGCGCTATCCGGATAGCAGCTACGCCGAGAAGGCCTACAACCGCATCCGCATCTGCCAGGACTCGATCGCAGCGCATGAGATGCAGGTTGGGCGCTACTACCTCAAGCGCGGCCAATACGTGGCGGCCATCAACCGCTTCAAGGGCGTCGTGGCCAACTATCAGACCACCCCACAGATCGAGGAAGCGCTGCACCGGCTGGTCGAGGCCAACGTTGCGCTTGGCATTCTGCCTGAGGCCCAGTCGGCCGCCGCCGTTCTCGGCTACAATTTTCCGCAGTCCAAGTGGTATCGCGACTCCTATGCGCTTCTTGGTGGACAGGGCGTGAAGCCGCAGGATCAGCAGGGAAGCTGGATCAGCCGCCAGTGGAAGAAGCTGGTTCCGGGCTCCAAGCCCGCCGTGCAGCCTGCCGCAGCTCCGGCACCTGTGGAAACGCAGCAGCCTGCCGTGCAGCAACAGCCGCTCCAGTCCGAGCCGCAGCAACAGAACGTGCCGACCGTCAAGCCGCTGCCCATCGAGCAGAACACCAAGCCGGGCAAGCCGGGCGGACCGACAGCAAGCATCGACACGTCAGGCCGCATGGGCTTGCTGCGCAGCAATTGACGGCTGGCCGGGGCAATCAATCCGGCTTTGCTGCAGCCAACATGATCGTGGATTCTGACATCGAAGTGGCGTTCCGCAAATGCGCGGGGCGCCACAGTTTTCTGTCGTCAGGGCGCCACGTCATTACCGGATAGCGCGATGTATTGACCTCGACAGGAAACGAAGCTGTAACGACTATGGCGTTTCCGATTTCGGCGGAAGCGCCCAGTCGAAGGCTGATCCGGCGCAACCAGGCCGGGCACGGCAGTCGTTTCGGATGTGTCGAACGTGAGGCATGCAATGAGCAGCAAGACGAGTGAACCATCCGGCGCACCTTCGGTCGAAACGCTGGGGCAGGCCGAAGCGAAAGCCGAGCTGGCGCGCCTCGCCAAGGAGATTGCCCGCCACAACGAACTGTATCATGGCAAGGATGCGCCCGAGATTTCCGATGCCGCGTTCGATGCGCTCGTCCGCCGCAACGCCGCCATCGAGGCCCGCTTTCCCGAACTGGAGCGGGCAGACAGTCCAACGCACCAGGTCGGTGCGGCACCGGCGGAGGGGTTCGGCAAGATCAGTCATGCCACGCCCATGCTGTCTCTGGGCAATGCCTTTTCTGATGAGGATGTTGCCGATTTCGTCGCCCGCGTGCGCCGGTTCCTGAGTTTCGGGGCATCGGAACCACTGGCCCTCACGGCCGAGCCGAAGATCGACGGCCTTTCGATTTCCATTCGCTACAATGCTGGCCGCCTGATCGAAGCCGCGACACGCGGTGACGGCAGCGTTGGCGAGAATGTCACCGCCAATGTCATGACCATAGCGGAAATTCCTCATCGCCTCGGCGGCAAGGGTTGGCCGGACAGCATCGAGATCCGTGGCGAGATCTACATGGCGCATGACGATTTCCGCAGGCTCAACGAGGCGCAGGCGGCGGCAGGCGACAAGACCTTCGCCAATCCGCGCAATGCGGCCGCCGGTTCGCTGCGCCAGCTCGATTCCACCATCACCGCACGCCGCCCCTTGCGCTTTTTCGCCTATGCCTGGGGCGCGGCCACCGGTCTGCCGGCGGAGACCCAGGACGGCGTCGTGCAGGCGTTCAAGGCCTGGGGCTTGCCAACCAATCCACTCATGCGCCTGTGCGGTTCGGTGGAGGAGATGCTGACGTTCTACCGGGACATCGGCGAGCGCCGTGCCACCCTCGGCTACGATATCGACGGTGTCGTCTACAAGGTGAACCGGCTCGACCTGCAGCGGCGGCTGGGGTTCGTCTCGCGCAGCCCGCGATGGGCAACGGCCCACAAGTTCCCGGCCGAACAGGCGACAACCATCCTCGAGGACATCGACATCCAGGTTGGACGCACGGGCGCCCTGACACCCGTGGCGAAGCTGCGCCCGGTCACCGTCGGCGGAGTCGTCGTGTCCAATGCCTCGCAGCACAACGAGGACGAGATCCACCGCCTGGATGTGCGGGTCGGCGATACCGTCACCGTGCAGCGGGCGGGTGATGTCATTCCGCAGGTCCTGGGCGTCGTGCTGGAGCACCGGTCCGCGGACGCCGAACCCTACGTGTTCCCGCAGCATTGCCCGGCGTGCGGTTCCGAGGCGGTCCGCGACATCGACGAGACCACGGGCGAAACGGATGTCGTGCGCCGCTGCACGGGCGGTCTTGTCTGTCCGGCCCAGGCCAAGGAGCGCCTGCGCCATTTCGTGTCGCGCAACGCCCTCGATATCGAAGGTCTGGGCGAGGAAAAAGTCGCGCTGTTCTTCGACGAGGGATTGATCCGGTCGCCCGCCGACATCTTCACGCTAGAGAAGCGGGATGCCGCCAGCGATGCACCTCTGGCCGCGCGCAAGGGCTTTGGCGCCAAATCCGTAGAGAACCTTTTCACCGCGATCGACACCCGCCGCCGGGTGCCACTGGAACGCTTCCTCTTTGCCCTTGGCATCCGCCATATCGGTGAGACGACGGCGCGCGATCTGGCACGGGCCTATGGCACCTGGGAGGCCATCGAGGCCGTCATCGCGCGCGCCATCGCCGATGCGCCGGGGGAGGCATGGCGTCATTTCATGACACTGCCGGGCGTGGGCCAGAAGACCGCCGCCGCGGCCATCGAGGCGATCAACAGCAACGCGGAAAACCTCACCGCACCCCGATTGATCGAGCAAACGCTGGCGGAGCGTCTCACGGCCGGGAAGATTGTCCCGCAACGCGCCGCCGGACCACTCGCGGACGCATTCGATGGCGATGTGAAGGCGCTCGTTGCCGAAGCCGCCGCCGCGGCAGCGCGTCCCGCAGGTGAAGGGTTCCTCGAACTCGCGTCCCTGTCGGGTGTTGGCGAGGTGGCGACGGACGCCCTCGTCGATTTCTTCCATGAAGAACACAACCGCGAAGTCCTGGCGGCGCTGCTCGAGGAAATAGAGATCGCGCCCTATGACCGCCCGGCAGCCCTGCAGTCTGAAGTGACCGGCAGGACGGTGGTGTTCACCGGCACGTTGACCCGCCTCAACCGCAACGAGGCAAAGGCCCAGGCCGAGCGCCTTGGTGCCAAGGTCTCGGGCTCGGTCTCGAAGAAGACCGACTTCGTGGTGGCGGGCACGGATGCGGGCTCCAAGCTGACCAGGGCGCAGGCCCTGGGCGTCACTGTTCTGAGCGAGGACGAGTGGCTGGCCATGATCGGCCAGGAGTGACGACGCCACGACGCTGCGGCGCCGGCAGGCGCTGCAAACGGCATTACAGGAAGCTGTAGGGGTCGATGTCCACGGTCAGCCGGATGTCGCCCTTGACATCGGGAACGTTGGCGAGCCACTGGCGCACGTAGGCCTGCACGTCCACGTCACGCGGTGCCTTCAGCAGCAGCCGCCAGCGATAACGCCCCCTGATCACGGCAATCGGCGCTTCTGCCGGTCCAAGGATCTCGATGCTCTGGGCCGCCGGCGCGCGGCGGGCGACCTCGCGCGCGAATGCCTCGGCCATTTCGCGATGCTTGGCCGAGATGACGAGCGCGACCAGCCTCCCGAACGGCGGCAGCAGGGCGCTCTGGCGCAATCTGATCTCGTGATTGAGAAACGCTTCCCGGTCACTCGCCACAATGGCCTGCATCACCGGGTGCTCGGGAAGGTGCGTCTGCACGAAGCCGCGCCCGCGGGTAAACGCGCGTCCGGCACGTCCGGTCACCTGGTGCAGCAGCTGGAACGTGCGTTCGCCGGCCCGTGGGTCCGCCCCCTGCGCAAGCCCGAGGTCGCCGTCGACGATGCCGACCGTCGCGAGGTCGGGAAAGTGGTGGCCCTTGGCGACGATCTGCGTGCCGATGATGATGTCGGCCTCGCCAGCCTCGATACGGGCGATCAGCGCACGCATCTCGGTCAACCCCGGCACCAGGTCGGACGACAGCAGCACCGTGCGTGCGTCGGGAAACCGTTCCGCCACCTCTTCCGCAATGCGCTCCACGCCCGGCCCGCACGCCACAAGCGAATCCTCCGCATCGCACTTGGGGCACCGCTTCGGCAGTGGCAGCGAGAACCCGCAGTGATGGCAGTTGAGCCGGTTGCGGAAGCGGTGTTCCACCAGCCAGGCCGTGCATTGCGGACATTCGATCCGGTGCCCGCACGTCCGGCACAGCGTCAGCGGCGCATAACCGCGCCGATTGAGGAACAGCAGCGCCTGCTGCTTCTTCTCCAGCGTTTCCGTCACCGCCTCGATCAGCGGCGGTGCCAGCCACTTGCCTTTTTCCGGTGGGTCCTTGCGCAGGTCTATGGCCGTGATCTCGGGCAGTTCCGTGCCCGAGTAGCGGCCCGGCAGGACGAGGTGCCGATAGCGTCCGCTGCGGGCGTTGACATGGCTTTCGATCGACGGCGTTGCCGAGGCCAGCACGATCGAAGCCTTGCCGATGCTGGCCCTGACGATGGCCATGTCACGGCCCTGGTAGTGGACACGGTCTTCCTGCTTGAAGCCGGGATCGTGTTCTTCGTCGATGACAATGAGACCGAGATCGCGATACGGCAGGAACAACGCCGAGCGCGCGCCGACGATGCAGCGGGCTTCCCCCGTTGAAGCCGCGGTCCAGGTGCGCCCGCGTTCGGCGGGTGAGAGAGCGGAATGCCACTCGGCCGGCGCGCAGCCGAACCGCGCCTTGAAGCGGTTCATGAACTGGCTGGTGAGCGCGATTTCCGGCAGCAGGATCAGCACCTGACGCCCTGTCTCGAGCGCGTGTGCCACGGCCTCGAAATAGACTTCCGTCTTTCCCGACCCGGTGACGCCATCGAGCAGCGACACGGAAAAGTCGCCCGCGTCGATTGCCGACGCTAGGGCGTGGGCGGCTGCGGCCTGTGTTTCGCTGAGCTCGACCGTTGCGTGCGCGGGCCGGGGCTGCGGGAATTTCTTTTCCGGCACTGCCACCTCGACCAGAACGCCGGCCTTCACCAGGCCGTCTATCACGCCGGATGTGCAGCCTGCCTCCTGCGCGAGCTGCGATTTGGCACGGATCGAACCGTCGGCCGCGATCTCGATCGCGCGTTTGCGCTCCGGCGTCATGCGTGGCGGCAGCGGTGCGTCCGGGACGAGCGTCACGCCGAAGCGCGGCTTGACCGGTTCGAACGCCGCGCTGGCACTCATCATCATGCGGGACACCATGCCGAGCGGCGCCAGGGTGTAGCGCGAAACCCATTCGGCGAACCGCAGCGAGGCGAGCGGCAGGGGCGGTGCGTCCAGGCGCTCGAGGACAGGTTTCAACTTCTTTGGATCGACCGGCTTGCTCTCGCCCTGGGGCGTGTCCCAGACAATGCCCATGCGCATCTGCGGCCCGAGTGGCACGAGAACGAACGCACCCGGCTCGAGGGCGAGATGATCCGGAACGAGATAGTCGTAGGTCTGCTCGAGCGCCACCGGCAGCAGCACTGGCACCGTATGCGGCGGCCGCTGTTCACCCTTCAGGCCATGGCGTGCGAGCAGATCGTCCAAACCTTCACCCCTCCTGTGGGCGGTTCCCGGGTGTTGCCCGCGCGGGCAAGGGAATCACTCGTGAGATTGGTCTTGATCCTTCGGCAGTCAATATGCCGCTTTCGAGGCAATGGCCGGGAATTCAACTGGTTCGCTGCGGTGCGGGGCTCATCGCGGCGAGCACATCATGCCATGCCTCTGAAGGAACGGCCGCACCAGCGCGTGAGCCTCTGCGGCGTGCGTGACAGCGCCCATGTGCCCGGCGCCCGATATTTCAGCGCGTGTGGCAGTCGGCAGCCGTTGCCCCAGAACGTCGGCCATCCGCCGCACGATGTCGGGCGAACGGCTGCCGGAGAGGATGAGGACGGGCGCCTCGATCCGCGCAACGGCCGCCACGTCGAGACGTGTCCCGCTCGTCGCATGTGCCGTCGCCAGGATTTGCGGCGCGCGTTGCACCAGATCGTTGCGGACGTGGGCCGGCAGATCCTTCCAGGGAGCATCGCCGTAGGCCTCGATGAAGCGGCTGACCCCGGCTTCCGTCTCGCCTCGGGCCATGTGCGAGAACAGCGCCGACACCTCCTCCTGGTCCCCCGCGATCAGACGGCTGTCCGTGGGATCGCCCGGGTCCAGAAGCGACAGCACGATCGGTTCGTAGAACACGGCTGCCCTTGCCGTCACGCCTTGCAGCAGGGCCAGCACACCGATCAGCCCACCCATGGAATGGCCCAGGAGCGCATGACCACGCCCGCTGTCGGCGCGAAACGCGCTGTCCACGACATCAAGCGCCGGTGCGAACGGCACTGGCCCGCCGGTGATCAAAGGGTGCGTCTTGCTCTCGAGCGATAAGGCCAGCGTCGAGCCGACGTCTTCGGCCAGCAGCCGTGCCAGCCTGTCGAGTGCCCGCGGGGAGGAGCCGGCCGCGTGCAGCAGAAGCAGAAGATTGCCGCCGTTGCCGTGCCGGATTGCCTCGAAAGTCTCGCCACTGCCGTTGTCTGAGTGCACCCGTGCTTGGTCCTTCGGCCGCCCCGCATCCGAGGTAGAGATCTTCCGAGGTTACGGCGGAAATCCCTCCACCGGCAAACGATGATGCTATGACGATAACCTGAAGTCCGGGGAAGGAGACACATCGCAATGGCGCGACCGATCATCATCACTGGTGGGGACAGCCACTATTTCCCGTTGATGCGCGACTGTCTCGCTTCCATCATAGCCCGGCGCTCGGACGACACGATAGCCCTTGGCGTGCTTGATTGTGGTCTCGAGAGCCGACAGCGCGTCTGGCTGGAAGG
>JBKDZY010000821.1:0-6537 GCA_047971765.1 Hyphomicrobiaceae bacterium
GGGCAAGGTTGCCGCCGAACTGACGAGCGAGGCCAAGCGTGTGCGCGGCAAGGACGGCACGCTTCTGCTCGCCAACGTCGTCTCGACCGCGGAACTCGACCGTCCCGAACTGCTGGTCACGCCGATCAGCGATGTGGCGGCAGAACTTGGTGTCTCGACCGAGGAGATCTCGGATACGGTCCGCATCGCCACCATTGGCGACGTCAACGCCAACCTCGCGCGGCTCGACCTGGACGATCGCCAGATCCCCATCCGCGTGCAGCTTGACGAAAGTGCCCGCAGTGACCGGACGGTCCTTGAAAATCTGAAGGTCATGACCAAGACCGGGGTGGCCGTGCCGCTCTCCGTGGTGGCCCGCGGGCGTCTCAGCCAGGGCCCGACGTCCATTGACCGCTACGACAGGCGCAGGCGTGTGATGATCGGCGGCGATCTCGTGGGTGACACGCCGCTGGGCGATGCCCTGAGCGCCGTGAAAGCGCAGCCCGCAGCCAGGAACCTGCCCGAAGGCGTCGAGATCAAGGAATTCGGCGATGCCGAGGTGATGGCGGAAATCTTCGAGAGCTTCGGCCATGCCATGGGGGCGGGGCTGATGATGGTCTATGCCGTCCTCGTCCTGTTGTTCGGATCGTTCCTGCACCCGATTACCATCCTGTTCTCGCTGCCGCTGTCGATAGGCGGTGCGATCGTGGCGCTGGCCCTGACGTCGAAACCCATAAGCCTGCCGGTTGTCATCGGCATCTTGATGCTGATGGGCATCGTCACCAAGAATGCCATCATGCTCGTCGATTTCGCCATCGAGGAGATTGCACGCGGCGTCTCACGCGCCGAGGCGATCGTGGATGCCGGCCGCAAGCGGGCCCGGCCCATCATCATGACCACCATTGCGATGGTGGGTGGCATGTTGCCGTCGGCGATGGCGATCGGCGATGGCGGCGAGTTCCGGTCGCCGATGGCGATTGCGGTCATCGGCGGCCTCATATCATCGACGCTTCTGAGCCTCGTGTTTGTTCCGGCCGTGTTTATCGCCGTAGACGATTTCGGCCGCTGGGTCTGGCGGGTCTTCGGCCGCTACGTTGGTCCGTCCGATGATTATGGTGCTGCAGGAACAACAGTTGTGTCGCCAGCGGATGAGAGCGCCAAACAGGCCCGGAACAACCATAGACCGCCAATGGCAGCCGAGTAGTCCGCCGGCCGGCTACGGATTGCAGAACAGATGGCCAGACATTATTTTCGGGTCAGGTCGGGTTCACGCCGGTCTTGATTTGAATTGGAGACAGCAATGTTCGATGCACGCAGCCTTCTCGATCATATTGTCCGTGGGGGCGGGCAGACGAATTCCGGTCAAAGCGGCGGACTCGGAGATATCCTGGGCCAACTCGGCAATGCCTTCGGCCAGCAGGGCCAGAGCAGCGGCGGCGGACAGGGTGGTGCGACAGCGCCCAGCGGTGGCCTCGGCGACATCCTGGGGCAGATCGGCAGCGCCCTCGGCCAACCCGCACAAGGTGGTGGCGCGCAGGGTGGCGCGGCGTCCTCCGGCGGCGGTGGCTTCGGCGACATCCTCGGACAGTTGGGCAAGGCCTTCGGCCAGGAGGGCGCGCCCCAGTCCGGTCAACCGATGCCGCGCAGCCAGATCGCGCCGGGTGGTCCGGACGCCCAGGCCGCCGGACAAGGCGGCGGCCTGATGGACATCCTGGGCCAGGTCCTCGGCCAGGCCACGCAGGGCGTCAAGGAGAGCGCAGGCCGCATCGACAATGCCACCGGCATGTCGGGCCAGCTTGGCGACATGTTGAGCAAGGCCACCGGCAAGAGCCCGGACGAACTGATGGCGCAGCTCAAGGAGCTGGTGCAGAACAATCAGCTCGGCGCCGGTGCTTTGGCAGGCGGTCTCGGTGCCGTGCTGTTGGGCACGCGGTCTGGTCGCTCGCGGGCGGCAACGGCGGCCAAACTCGGCGGTCTGGCAATGATCGGCGGTCTCGCCTACAAGGCCTACCAGAACTACCAGCAGGGCAAGCCGCTGGTGGCGAGTGGCCAGCAGGGTGAGAGCCAGGCATTGTTGGCGGCACCATCGGGGTCCGGGTTCGAAGCCGATGCGGTGACCAACGAGTCCGCCATCCTGCTCATCCGCGCCATGATCGCAGCCGCGGCTTCCGATGGCCGGATCGATGCCGAAGAGCAGCAGAAGATGCTCGGCAGCCTCCAGCAGGCCGGAATGGATGCAGGCGCCGAGGAGTTCCTGGCCAACGAGCTGAACAATCCGGCATCGGTCGATGACCTGGTGAGCGCCGTCACCAGCCCGGCCGAGGCCGTGCAGGTCTTCACGGCGGCGCGGGTCGCCATCGACCTTGATACAGCCGAGGAACACGACTTCCTGGTCTCGCTGGCGAACGGGCTTGGGCTTGATGGGGACCTCGTGGCCCACATCGACGCCGCCGCGCGTTCGGAAGCTTGAACCTCGCCTGCAATTCGCCCGAATTTCGGGGATGGAGGAGGGGCGCGCTGGCAGTGCTGGCGTGCCCCGTTCTTTCAGGAGAAGAACCACATGGCCGACGCAGCCAACCCGTTGCTTGAAGAGTGGAAGACGCCGTTCGAAATGCCACCGTTCGACAGGATCGAGCCGAAGCACTTCGAGCCGGCCTTCGCGGAGGGCATCAAGGCGCATGAGCGGGAGATCGCGGCGATCGCGGGCAACAGCGAGGCGGCCACCTTCACGAACACCATGGATGCCCTGGAGCTGGCTGGCGAGACACTGACACGGGTGGCGCGCGTCTTCTATAACCTGACGGGCTCCAACACCAATCCCGAGCTGCAGGCCATCGAGAGGAGCATGGCGCCGCGCCTCTCCGACCACTGGACCGCGATCTCCCTCAATCCTGATCTTTTCGGCCGGGTTGCCGCGCTGTGGGAGCAGCGCGAGAAGCTTGACCTCGCCGACGAGCAGATACGGGTGCTGGAACGCACCTATACGAGTTTTGTGCGCTCGGGTGCCAACCTCGATGCGGCAGGCAAGGCGCGCATCGCCGAGATCAATGCGCGTCTCGCGACCCTGGGCACCGAGTTCTCACAGAACGTGCTTGCCGAGGAGCAGGCGTTCCGGCTCGTGCTGAAGACCGAAGAGGATCTGGCCGGACTGCCGGATTTCGTGCGCCAGGCAGCCCAGCGGGCCGCCGCCGACATGGACCTTGGCGACGATGCCTACGTTATTACGTTGTCGCGGTCTTCGATCGAGCCGTTCCTGCAGTTCTCGGCCCGCCGTGACCTTCGCGAGAAGGCATTCGCGGCCTGGACGCGCCGGGGCGAGAATGGCAACGACCACGATAATCGCGCCATCGCCGCCGAAACCATCGCTCTGAGGGCCGAGCGCGCAAGAATTCTCGGCTTCGAAACCTTCGCCGCCTTCCGGTTGGATGACGCCATGGCGAAAACGCCCGAGGCGGTGAGGGGGCTTCTCGATGAGGTCTGGGCGCCAGCCACGCGCCGCGCCAACGAGGAACGGGCGAAGCTCGCCGAGATGGCCGCGAGCGAAGGCCAGAACATCGAGATCGAGGCCTGGGACTGGCGCTACTACGCCGAGAAGGTCCGCAAGGCCGAGTACGATCTCGACGAAGGGCAGGTGAAGCCCTATCTGCAACTCGACCAGATGATCTCGGCTGCCTTTGAAGCCGCCGGGCGTCTCTTCGGCCTCTCGTTTGTCGAGCGCAGTGATTTGCCGCGCTATCATCCGGATGTGCGCACGTTCGAGGTGAAGGACGGTGAGGGCAATCACGTCGGCATTTTCATGGGCGACTATTTCGCGCGTCCGTCGAAACGGTCTGGCGCATGGATGAGTGCGTTCCGAGGCCAACGCCGCCTCGGCAGGGACGTGCGTCCGATCATCGTCAATGTCCTCAACCTCAACAAGGGCGCGGACAATCGGCCGACACTTCTCTCCTTCGACGATGCGCGGACGCTGTTCCATGAGTTCGGCCATGCCCTGCACGGGCTGCTGTCCGATGTCACCTTTCCGTCGCTCGCAGGCACGGCGGTTTCGACCGATTTTGTGGAATTGCCGTCGCAGCTCTACGAGCATTGGCTGTCGGTGCCCGAGATCCTCAAGCGGTATGCGCGCCACTACCAGACCGGCGAAGCCATGCCGGAGAGCCTCATCAAGAAGCTCAAGGCGGCGGAAAAGTTCAACCAGGGTCATGCCACATGCGAGTATGTGGCGTCGGCGCTGGCCGATCTTGAACTGCACGTCCTGTCCGATCCCAGGGATCTCGACATCTCCCGGTTCGAAGCCGAGTTCCTCGCCCGCCGTGGTATGCCGAAAGCTGTCGTCATGCGTCACCGCCTGCCACACTTCGCGCATATCTTCTCTGGCGGTGGCTATGCGTCGGCCTACTACAGCTACATGTGGTCGGAGGTGCTCGACGCGGACGCATTCGAGGCGTTCCGGGAGACCGGCAATGTGTTCGATCCGCAAACGGCGCAACGCTTGAAGGAATTCGTCTATTCCGCCGGCAACCGGCGCGACCCGCGAGACGCCTACACGGCCTTTCGTGGACGCCTGCCGGATAGCGCCGCCATGCTGCGCAAACGTGGCCTCCTGCCGGATCAGGCGTCAGCGGTCTAGGGCCGGAAATCGTTCGTCTGGCCATTGCGACCCGGGACCGCGACAGGCGGCCCCGGATTGGACTACCCTGGGATCGAATGATCGTTCAGATCTTCGTCACGAGGAGCCAGATCCATGCAGGACCGGATGAGCGGAGCGCGCACGCTGCCGGATGATTATACCAACGCCACGCTGGTCGGCAGGGTTTGGCGGCCTGACCAGGAGGGCCCTTCGGTCGTGGCGCTGCGCAATGGTCGCGTCATCGACATCACGCGGCACGCAGCGACAGTCTCGGCCCTGTGTGACGGGCAGGACCCGGCCGCGATGATCGCGACTGCCGGCGGGGAGGACATTGGCGACCTGGATGGCATTCTCGCCAACACGCCCGAGCACCTGCGCGACGCTACCCGCCCGTGGCTGCTCGCCCCCATCGACCTGCAAGCCGTCAAGGCGGCCGGTGTGACCTTCGCGCGCTCGATGCTGGAGCGGGTGATCGAGGAACAGGCGAAGGGTGCCCCGGAAAAAGCCGACGCCATCCGTGGCGAGGTCGAACGTCTTCTGGGTGGTGATCTGCGGCGTCTGAAGCCGGGATCTTCGCAGGCACTCGCGCTCAAGAAGACACTGATCGAGGCGGGAGCATGGTCGCAGTACCTCGAGGTGGGCATCGGAGAGGATGCGGAGATCTTCACCAAGGCCCAGCCCATGTCGGCGGTTGGTCACGGCATGGAGGCCGGTCTGCACCCGCGCTCGACCTGGAACAATCCTGAACCCGAGGTGGTGGTCGTCGTCGCCTCGAGCGGCCGCATCGTTGGCGCCACGCTCGGCAACGATGTCAATCTCAGGGACTTCGAGGGGCGTTCCGCTTTGTTGTTGTCGACGGCCAAGGACAACAATGCCTCGGCCTCGGTCGGGCCCTTCATCCGGCTGTTCGATGACCGGTTCACTCTCGACAGCGTGCGGGCAATGGACGTGAAGTTGTCGGTCGTGGGCGAGGATGGCTTCACGCTTGAAGGCACATCGTCCATGCGCGAGATCGCGCGTGATCCCGACGACCTTGTCGGCGAGCTGATCGGCAGGACGCATCAGTATCCGGATGGCGCCGTCCTCTATCTCGGAACGATGTTCGCCCCCACCAAGGATCGTGGCGCGCCCGGCATGGGCTTTACGCATAAGCCGGGCGACATCGTTAGCATCTCGTCGCCCGCTCTCGGAAACCTCGTCAATCGCATGGTGACGGCCGACAAGGCCAGCCCCTGGACCTTCGGGGCGCGCGCCCTGCTGCAGAACCTGGCGCGCCGCGGCCTGCTGGCGTGAGCGGAATGCGTGGCGCGCTCCCCCTTGAACGACAAACGGCGCTGCACATCTGCAGCGTCGTTTGTCGTTTGTTTCAATATCCCTGTCCGCACCATGCGGTCCGCGTCAGCGCCCGCCGGGAGACAGTGAACCGCAGTTGAGGCTTTCCTTCAGCTTCTTGGCCGGCGTGAACTTCGGCACATTGGAAGCCGGAATCTGGATGGGAGCCTTGGTGAGTGGATTGATGCCTTCGCGGGCCTTGCGCTTGGTCACCTTGAAGGTTCCAAAATCTGGGATCCGGACATCGTTGCCAGCCTTCATCGACGTCGCGATTGATTCCATCACGGCTTCGACGGCGGTCTTGGCTTTATCTTTCGTCATGTCACATTTCTGAGCGACTGCGTCTATCAGGTCCTGCTTGCTCATAAGCTCTATTTCCTTCGAGTCGATGCAATCTGGTTCATGCCGGGCAAAGCCGGCTCGCGGCTGCCCGCGGGTTTATTCGCTGCAAGGCGGCAGCGTCGAGGTTAACAACAGCGTTGGAGGCCTCCAGGTCAAGCGTTATATCCGCTCTAACCCCCGAAAATAGGGCGTTTTAGGGGGCGGATCGACTAATCACCAGCCAGAAAATAGAAGGATTTATTCTAAGGGAAGTG
>JBKDZY010000822.1:0-4946 GCA_047971765.1 Hyphomicrobiaceae bacterium
AGTGTGCCCCCTTATAGCCGGGTTGCGCGTCATCCTCGACCGGGAAAGACCGTGAAGGCATCGGGAAAGGCTGTTTTGAGCCCATATGACGTCGTCGAGCCGCTTCCACCTTTGCGCCAAAGCGGGTAAGAACGCCCCAAACTGGCGGTTCACACCCGTCGTTTGGCTGCTGGCGGCACAGTCGCCGGGCCGGACATCCATTTCTGGAGACACGTTTAATGGTCAAGATCATCGCCAGCGAGGTGCGCAAAGGCAACGTCCTCGATATCGACGGAACCTTGTGCACGGTGCTGAAGGCCGAGAGCATCCGTCCTGGCAAGGGCACGCCCACCACGCACATTGACATGCGGCGCATTTCCGATGGCGTGAAGATCGTCAAGAGTTACCGCACGACCGAGAACGTCGAGCGCGTCATTCTTGATGAGCGCTCCTACAACTATATCTACGAAGACGAAATGGGCTTCAATTTCATGGAGCCCGAGACGTATGAGCAGATCACGGTTTCCAAGGATCTGATGGGCGACAGTGCCGCCTGGCTGCAGGAGAACATGACCTGCTCGGTCCAGACGTTCGAAGGCGTGCCGGTCTCGATCGAATTGCCTGCCCGTGTCACGCTCGAAATCGTGGAAGCCGATCCGGTCGTGAAGGGGCAGACGGCATCGTCGTCCTACAAGCCTGCGAAACTGGAAAACGGCGTTCGCGTCATGGTGCCGCCACACATCGAGACCGGCACGCGGGTGGTCGTCTCGACTGCCGAAGGCGAGTACGTCGAGCGCGCCAAGGACTAGGTTGTCGTCCCGTTGGCTGAGCAATAACGCCAAAGCCGGTTCCGCAGCAGGTGGGGCCGGCTTTCATTTTTGTGCGCATCACGCGGAGGCAACTGCAGCAGGCAGCAGGTGAAATTCAGGGCGCTGGCGCGCGAGGGCAGGCAAATGACGTGGTCAGTGTTGCCGTCGCCGGAGCACTTAAGACACAGCCAGGGAGAATATCTCGCCTCTTAATCCGGCATTTACCGAGACCACCTTAAGTTTCTCGAGATCCAGGTTTGCTGGATTTTTCGAGTGGCTCCTGACCACTCTGTTTGACGCCTCCCTGTTGACTGAACGAGCCGCTCTCGCAGCGGCTCTTTTTTTGCCTTACTAAACACGTATTCGATGGCTTATTTCGGCACGATTTCGTTAACCCGTTTAGGCGATGGTGGTCTTGGCAGGAACCGGTTCTGGCGGTATCTGTGTCGGCGGGGATGCTTTCGTGCAAGAGGTGACAAGGTGGGTGGCGTCAATAGTAGTGTCAGCGTGACGATTTCGTTTGCCGAACGGTTCGCGACTTCCGGGCAGTTCGATACGGTCTTTCAGGAAGGCATGACGCTGGTCGACGCGACCGCGGGATATCTTGAGGGGTTGGGCCGACGAGAGTCCAAGGCGTTGCCACCAGCGGCATCGCTCATCTATGCGACCGAAAGCATGAGGCTCACGACCCGGCTTCTTGAGCTGGCGTCATGGCTCGTCATCCGCCGTGGCTTGAAGTGTGGTGAGATCACGCCCGACGAAGCGCAGAAGAAGCGCCGCCGCTTGAAGTTGACCTCGATCGGCCGTCCCGAGCACGTCAAGGGGTTCGAGCAGTTGCCCGAACGGCTGCAGGAACTGATCGAGGCGAGCTTCGCACTGCATGATCGCATCGTGCTGCTGGACCGGGCGCTCGAACAGCCGGAAGCAGTGATCGCAAATGTCGCGCAGAACCCCGTCGGCGAGCAGTTTGCTCAGTTGACGGCGGCCTTCAACACCTGCCGTTGAGGAGGTTTTCCCAGACGCGCGCATGCGGCCTGGCGGGAAACAGACAGCAAAACGGCCGCCGAGAGGCGGCCGTAGCCATTTCCAGAAACCTTGCGGTGTGCGTGGGAGCCTAGAACAGGCCCTCGAACTTCTTCTTGAAGCGTGACACACGTCCGGCACGGTCCATCACCTGCTGGTTTCCGCCAGTCCAGGCCGGATGCGACTTCGGGTCGATGTCGAGTGTGATGGTGTCACCCTCGTTGCCGAACGTCGAGTACGTCATGAACTCGCTGCCGTCGGTCATCACCACCTTGACCATGTGGTAGTGCGGGTGGAAGTCCTCGGTCTTTTTCATGTTGCGTCTCTTGTGAAGCGGATGGCGCTGCGGTTGCGGCGGAACGCCGCCCACGAGCGCATCGAAATTCGGAATAGGGGCCTATACCGGATCGAGAGCGTCGGGACAAGACCTCACTCATCTAGATGGTCCTGCAACCTGCATGTCTGGCTGTCTTGTCCTGTCGAAATCGCCATTTCCGCGGAGGATCTCGATCTTCCTGCCCGAGAGCGTTTAAGGTGGGGTTATTGTCAATGACAGACCAGACCGGGGCGGAGGCCAGGATGACCGAGATCGCGGACGGCTATACGGTATTCGTGAAGCGTGATTGCCCGACCTGCGTCATGGTCGAACCGGTCCTGGTGGCGCTGGCCAGGGCAGGGGTGCGCCTTGCCGTGCTGAGCCAGGATGATCCGACCTTTCCCGCCGGGGCAGGCCCGGTGGTGGATGACACTGAGCTGCGCCATTCCTGGGATCATCGCATCGAGACAGTGCCGACGTTGATCAAGCGCGAGGGTGGCCGCGAGGTCGCCCGGGCTATCGGCTGGGATCGGGCCGAATGGCGGACCATGACCGGCGTTGTGGACCTTGGCGCGGATTTGCCGCCCCAGCGTCCCGGATGCGGGTCCATCACCACGGACCCGAACATTGCCGACAGCCTTGCGCTCAAATACGGGAATTTCTCGTTCATCTCGCGAAAGGTCGAGGTCGGCGCCTGGGAGGACGAGCACGAAGCCGCCTTCGATCGTGACTGGTCGGATGGACTGCCGGTAGTGCCTCCGACGCCGGTGCGCGTGTACCGGATGCTGCAGGGCACCACGCGCGATCCCCACGAGGTCCTCGGACAGATGCCACCCGACTACGAGACCGTGACGGTGGAGAAGGTGGCCATCAATGCGGTGATGGCGGGCTGTCGGCCTGATTACCTGCCCGTGGTGCTGGCGGCCGTCGAAGCCGTGCTTGACGATGCCTTCTGCCTGCATGGCGTGATTGCGACGACAATGTTCATCGGACCCATCGTTGTCGTGAACGGCCCCGTGCGACAGGCCCTCGGCATGAACGCCGGCATCAATGCGCTTGGCCAGGGGAACCGCGCGAACTCGACCATTGGCCGCGCATTGCAGCTTACCATTCGCAATATCGGCGGGGGCAAGCCGGGCGGCATCGACAGGGCGACGCTCGGCAATCCAGGCAAGGTCGGCTTCTGCTTTGCCGAGAACGAGGAAGTTTCGAAATGGGAGCCGCTTGCCGTCGAGCGCGGCGTCGCTCCGGGGAAATCCGCTGTGACGCTCTACGCCGGCTACGGCGTGCAGGGCATCATTGACCAGGTGGCACGCACGCCCGAGGAGCTGACAGCCAGCTTCGCGGCCGGCCTGCGTGCAGTCTATCATCCCAAGACGTTTCCGGGGCCCGATGCCTTCCTGGTGATGGCGCCCGATCATCATCGCGTCTACCGGGAGGCGGGGTGGTCGAAGGCCAGATTCTACGAGGAGATTGACCGCCTGACCACCGTGGAGGCCGATTCAGTGCTCGCCGGCGTGGATGGAATGCTGGCAGGCGTGCCGACGCGATTGAAAGGAACGCGGGTCAAGAAATTCCGGCCTGGGGGCTTCCATGTGGTGGTGGCCGGCGGCATGGCGGGGCTGTTCTCCGCCATTCTCCCAGGCTGGTCGCCCGGGGATGTCAACTCGCAGGTCGTGACCAGGGAAATCCGCGGTTGAGCAGCCAGGCAACCGTCCTGGGTTTTGGTCAGCACGCGGGCCTGGTGTTGATGGCACTCTCGACAAGATCGAGAATCTCGGTCACCGGCAACGTAAAGATGCCGGCCTCTCCGCGCGTGAACGGCTCATGCCATTGCCGGTAGGCCTCGCAAAAATCCTCGTCCTGCGAACTCGGGCCATTTCGCGCGATCAACTCGGTCACCGAGCGGGCGAGCGCATCCGCTGCAATCGGTGCATGAGGCAGATCGGTCTGAACGCCGCCGTCCATGGAAGGATTGCGGATGCAGACCCCGGTGACCGCTACCGAGCAGATTTCCCCAAGCGCATCGTGGTGCTCGACAGCCAGGATGGCGACGCGCACGTCATCGCCGTCGTCCGCGCGCCCTGTCGCGCGCCAGATCTCGCCAGCATTGAAGCGCGTTGTTGCAGCCATCGTGACCTGCCCGGTTCCCCGCCTTGCGCACCCCAAGAAGACCGACCGCACGGTTGGCGGCCGCATCCGTTTCGAAACCTCATGTGAGGCTTCTATCATTGACCGCCACGCTTGGCACGACTATCGCTCCCCCGAGCGGCAAGGATTGGTAGACTATCATGCGCGTGCGCGACATTGACATTCTCATCGTACCAGGCTGGACCGGATCAGGTCCGGACCACTGGCAGTCGCGCTGGGAAAAGAACCTGTCGACGGCACGCCGGGTCGAGCAGGCCGATTGGGATTGCCCGCGCCTTGCGGACTGGGTGGAGCGGATTGTCGAGGAGGTTCACCGTTCGACGCGGCCTCCCGTCATCGTCGCGCATAGCTGCGGCGTGACGGCGACAGTCGCGGCGGCCCCTCGGCTCGGTGAAAAATTGCGTGGTGCATTCCTGGTCGCACCCGCCGACCTGGAGGGCAATGGGTTGTGGCCGGCGACGGATGGTGGCTTCGCTCCCATGCCGCTTGCCCCGCTGCCGTTTCCGGCCAAGGTCATTGCCAGCTCCAATGATCCCCATTGCAGCGTGGACCGGGCGAAGGACTTTGCGGCGGCATGGGGGGCCGACATCTCGGTTGTCGCGGACGCCGGTCACATCAACAGCGCGTCCGGCCACGGACCGTGGCCCGAAGGTCTGCTGACCTTCGGG
>JBKDZY010000823.1:0-6874 GCA_047971765.1 Hyphomicrobiaceae bacterium
CCGCCTTGCCGCCAAGCAGGCCGAACGGCGCCGATGTCATGCGCTCCATGCAGAGCGAGCCGACCGCATCCGCACCGTCCAGGAGACGCCAGCGGCGCACGGCACCATTGCCGCCGCGATACCGCCCGACGCCACCGGAATCCGGGTTGATGGCGTAATGCTCGATGCGTAGCGGAAAGGCCATTTCCAGAACCTCGACTGGCGTGTTCATGGTGTTCGAGATGCCGCTGGCAACGACGTTGATGCCATCCTTCGTCGGGCGCGCGCCGAACCCGCCCTTGATGGTTTCATAGGACACGAAGCGCCGCCCGTTTCTCGGATCGACACCCCCGAACGTCACCACCGCCGAAGTCCCCTGGCTGCACGCCATCACCTGTTCCGGCCACAGCGCGGCCAACGCCCCCATCACCATGTCACAGACGCGGTGCGAGATCTCGTGGTTGGAGTACACCACCGGGGCCGGGAACTGCGCGTTGACGACACTGCCTTCCGGCGCGGTGACGGTGATCGCGCGCCAGCAGCCGGAATTGGGCGGAATGAGGCTGTCAGGGTCCACCGCCATCTTGAGACCGCAGAAGATGCCCGACGAGGTCACCGACAAGGCCGCGTTCATGGGCCCCTTGACTTGCGGATCGCTGCCCGCGAAATCGACGGTCAGCGTGTCACCGGTCTTCCTGACATGCAGGCAGATCCTGAATTGGGCATCGCTGCCATCCGCATGGTCGGCGATGCCGTCGCCGTCACACAGGTCTTCGAACCGGCCCTCCCCATCGGGAAGGTCGGCGAGGGCCGCCCGCATCAGCCGTTCTGAATAGTCGAGAACTTCTGCCATGTAGCCGATCAGCCGTTCCGTGCCGTAGCGGCTGGCCAAAGCCTTCAGCCGCTCGGTCGCGCGCAGGGTGGCGGCGAGTTGTGAGCCAAGATCGCCCTTGCGCTCATCAGGCGTTCGCACATTGGCGAGAATGACCTGTTCGAGATCGTGGTTCGTCTCCCCCTTGCTGACGAGACGCACGGGTGGCAGACGCAGGCCTTCGCCGTAGATCTCCGTCACCGCGCCGTAGCTGCCGGGCGTCGCCGATCCGACATCGGGCCAATGCGCCCTGAGGCACGCATAGCCAAGCAGCCGCCCCTCATGGAACGCCGGCCGCACCACGTTGACATCGGGCAGATGACTGCCGCCGAAATAGGGATCGTTGTGAATGAACACATCACCATCATGCACGTCCCCGCCAAACCGCTGCACCACGGCACGCACCGCATCCGGCATCGACCCCAGATGGATCGGCAGGTCCGGCCCCTGCGCCACCATCGCGCCATCGGCATCGAAGACACCGCACGAATAGTCGCCCGCCGACTTGAGGATCGGCGAATAGGCCGTCTTGGCGAGCACGACCCGCATTTCCTCGGCGATCTTCGTCAGCGAGTTCTTGACGATCTCGAAGGTGGCTGGATCTGACCTGGCCGACGTGCGTTCCATCGCCATCTGGCTGTGCCCTTTCGGTTTGCGGCGGCCGCACGCAGCGGCTGCCTCGTCACTTGAACCTGGGAATGATCTTTTCCCCGAAACGTCGCATCGACGCCCTGATCCGCTCATGCCCCAGATAGCCGAAGCTCATCTGCGCCAGCACATGGCCGATGCCTGCGGCTTTCAGTTCGGCAAACTGTTCCGCGACATCGTCCACCGTGCCGATGATGGTTCCGTTCGCGAGCGCAAAGCGGATGCCCTCCTCCTCCGAGACGACCGTATCGGTCCAGGGATTGAGAAGCGTGGACGGAATCTGGAAGTCCGGCGGATTGAGCGTGTCGCGCGCATGGCCCATGTGCTCGCGTGTCTCCTTCAGCATGGCAACGAAGGTGTCTTCCGCCTCCGCCCGGCTCTCACCCACATAGATCCATCGCCACAGGGCCGCACTCTCCAGTCGCGCACGTTGCACCGCCGCGTCGAGACCGCTTTCCGCAAGCCCCTTCGCGTAAAGCCCAAGCCGGTCCTTCAGCAGATGTGTTGGCAACCGGACCGTGAGGATCGGCACCCCGGCCTTGCCGCAGAATTCGAACGACGGCGGCGACACCACGCTGTGCCAGACCGGCGGATGCGGCTTCTGCACCGGCACCGGCCTCAACTCCGGCAGGCTCACCGAATAGAACCTGCCCTTGTGGTCGAGCGGTGTATCGGTCCAGGCCCGCATCATGATGTCGAGCGCCTCGATCATGCGATCACGGGCATCGTCACTTCTCAGGCCGTAGCCGAGATATTCGTACTCGTTGAAGATCGAGCCTCGCCCGACGCCGATGTCGAGACGCCCCCGGCACAGGTTGTCGAGCAGCGACAACTGGGTGGCGAGGCGAACGGGATGGCGCAACGCCATCTGGATGACGGCGAACCCGATGCGGATGCGGTTCGTGCGCATGGCCAGCGCCGCCGCGAACGGGATGGGATCGGAATAGACGCTCTCGCCCGTAAAATTGTGCTCGGTCAGCCAGACACCATCGAAGCCGAGCGTTTCTGCGAGACACGCCTGATCCAGCAGATTGAAGATTTCACCTTCATCGGCCTCGGGCGCGGGCGAATGCGCAAGCGTCAACCATCCAAACCTCATGCCGGCCTCCTTTTGCACATGCCGTTCATGTGCGCCCCAGGCGCACGAAGCCATCGTCATCCATCGCCCCCCACCACCCTGGCGGAACGAGAATGGTCGACTCCAGCGCCTCGATCACGGCCGGTCCATCAATCCGGGACCCGGCGGGCATGAGCGCACGGTCGGCAATCTGCGCCGCAACACCGCCCTGCCCCCGGAAATAGACATCGCGCGTGCCCTTGACGAAAGTGGAGCCTGGTGCGGCCGTCTGCTGACGGATCGCCAGGGCCGGAATGGTGCCAATGGCCGCCACGCGCAGACTCACCAGTTGCACAGGCTCTGTGCGATTGTCGTGACCGTAGGTCTGGCGGTGCCGGTCATGGAACGCCTCCGCAATCCGCGCGACGGCTGCCGCATCAATGACGCCATCGGGCGCGGGCACGGAGAGTTCGTAGGACTGGCGCTCGTAACGGGCATCCAGCGACCGCTCGAACCGCCGCCGCCCGGCCGGAACGTTGGCCCGGTCGAGCATCGCACGCCCCTCGTCCTCCAGGGCCTTGAAGGCCGCCTCGATTGCCCCCGGATCGACCGCATCGGTCGTCGCATAGAGGGTGCGCACATAGTCGCGCTTCATATCCGAGCCAACGAGGCCCAGCGCCGAATAGGCGCCGGGAATCGGCGGACAGACAACCTCCGCCATGCCAAGTTCGTGCGCCAGCGCAGCCGCATGCAGCGGCCCGGCCCCGCCGAACGCCAGCAGCGCCACATCACGCGGATCGTGCCCCCGCTCGACCGATACGATCTTCAGCACCTCGGCCATGGCATGATTGACCACCTCGATCACCGCCGCCGCCGCCTCATGCGCGGAAAGACCGAGCGGCGCCCCGAGCTTCTCGGTGATCGCCCGCTCCGCCGCCGCGAAGTCAATCGGCAGATCGCCCGCCAGCAGCGAGCCCTTGTCAAGCCGGCCAAGCATCAGGTTGCAGTCGGTCACCGTCGGTTCCGCACCACCCCGGCCATAGCAGACCGGCCCCGGTTCGGCGCCCGCACTCCTGGGGCCCACCCGCAGGGCGCCAGCGCGATCGACCCAGGCAATGGACCCGCCACCCGCCGACACTTCCGCCAGGTCGATCACCGGCACCCGCACCGGATGGCCGGTGCCGTGCATCCAGCGATTGCCGCTGGCCCCGCCGCCGACCTCGTACTCGGGCGTGGTCTCGAACGCGCCTCCACTAATGAGGCTCGCCTTCGCGGTGGTGCCGCCCATGTCGAAGGTCAGCAGGTCCAGCCGCCCCGTCTGGCGCGCGGCGAGCGCCGCCGCCACGACCCCGGCAGCCGGCCCCGATTCGACCGCCATGGCCGGCATCGCAACACCTTCCGCCGCCTCGAAGACACCGCCATTCGATCCCATCACGTACATGCGCGGCAGCCCCTGGGACGAGGTCGCCTGTTCCAGCCGCGCCAGATACGATGCCAGGATTGGCCCCACCTAGGCACACACCGCTGTTGGGCTGGTGCGCTCGAACTCCCGGATCTCCGGCAGCACTTCGCAGGAGAGATAGATTGGCAGGTCCGGAAAGGCGCGGCGCAGATGTGCACCGATCCGCTTCTCGTGCTCGGGATTGAGGAAGCTGAACAGCAGCGAAACCGCAATCGCCTGCACCTTCTCGGCCTTGAGGCGCGCGACCAGGTCCTCCATCTCGTCCTCTGCGAGCGGCGTCACCACCGCGCCATCCGCACCAATCCGCTCGGTGATCTCGAACCGCCGCCGCCTAGGGACCAGCGTTGCCGGCGCATCCTGGAACAGGTCGTAGAGGTCCGAGCGGGCCGAGCGCCGCAGCTCCAGGATGTCTCGGAAACCGCGCGTCGTGATCAGCGCCGCCCGCGCGCCCTTCTCCTCGAGCAGCGCATTGGTAACGACCGTGGTGGCATGGGAAAGCAGCCCGACATTGTCCGCCGCGACGCCGTAGCGCTCCATGGCCATGCCGAGCGCGGATAGCACCCCGGCCGCGAAATTGCCGGGCGTCGTTGGAGTCTTGGCGACACCGATCTGGCCGCTTTCTTCATCGACGAGCGCCACATCCGTAAACGTTCCCCCGATATCCACGCCGATGCGCCACGCCATGATCTCCCTTCCATGCAGCTTTCGTCTTCCCTCGACTATAGAAAGGCCTTGTCACATGCGGCAAGACCAGGGATCAGGACGCCGGCCTGAACGGTTGGCGCAACCCCTTGGCCTCGAGCCGGGGCAACACATCCCGCGCGAGCCGCGTCAGGCCATCCTCGAAATTGACCCACGACAACAACAGTCCATCGAGCCCGGCCTGCGACAACGCCTCCATCTCGCCAACGATGGTGTCCGCATCCCCGACCAGCAGTGAGCCGCCCGCACCCGCCGCCGCCCGCAGGCGACGGTCTGCCATCTCGGGCCGCGACATGCCTTCCGAATTGACCAGCATGGTCCCGAGCCACGCATCAATGGAGGCCTCGTCGGCATGATCGACCGCATAGTGGCGGAGATAGGAGCGCGCCTCGTCCATCGTGTCCCGCTCGACCACCGTCGCCATGGTCCACACCTGGATGTCCCGCCCATGCGCCTCCCGCGCAAGCCGCTTGTAGGACTGGACCTGCTCGCACCGCGCCTCCATCTCGTCGGAAGCAAGCTGCACGAAACACATGTCGGCATTGGCCACCGCGAACGCCCGCCCTGCCTCGGAACTCGCCGCATTCATGATTGGCGGTCTCGGCCTCTGCACGGGTTTCGGTCGCGAACCACCCTTGATGATGCGGAAGAACTCGCCGTCGTGATCGAACTCCTCGTCCTCGGTCCACAGCCGGAGAACCAGATCCATCCATTCGGCGAGATAACGGTAGCGCCAGTCGTGGGCCATCAACGGCTGGCCGAACATCTCGATCTCGGGCTTGTTCCAGCCTGCCACGACGTTGAGCCCGAACCGTCCCCCTGTGATGATGTCGATGGTCGCGCACTGTTTTGCAGCGGCAAGGGGATGATAGGTCACCGCATGCGACGTCGCGAAGATCGCCGCATGGCGCGTCGCCTGTCCCAGCCCCGCGGCCCAGGTGAACGGATCGAGCACCACGCCCGACGGATGCTCCAGCTTGCCGATCTCGTGGCCCTTCCAGCGCGAATAGGGCACGATCGCCTCAAGGCCCATGCTGTCGGCCAGTTGCGCGGCCTTTAGGTTGGCCTCCCAGGTGGGGCGATGGAATTCATCGACCAGCGTATTCGAGGTGCCCTTGCCGTTGATCCCGAAGATCCCGAGCTTCAACCGGTTGGCATTGAAGATCGGGTTGGCCGAGAGCGGTCGTGTTTCATCAATTGCCATCATGCCGGCCTCCCGTTGACGGCATCCGCCACCCGTCTCGCGACCTGCTCGTGATCATATTGGGCGACAAGCTCGCGGACCCGCGGAATCAATTCCGCACCATACTGCTCGGTATCGGGCACCGGATCGTAGCCGCGGATGAGCAGGCTGGTGGCGCCGAGCTTGTAGTATTCGAGCATGGCGTTCGCGACGGTATCCGGCGTTCCGACCAGCGCCGTCGAATTGCCGCGCGCGCCCGTTGCCGTCGCGATCCGCGCCCACAGGCAGCTATCGTGCATGTCGCCCGCCGCCGCGGCCGCCAGCAGGCGCCTGGAGCCCGCGTTCTCCGGCACCGGCGCCCTGCCTCCCGTCAATTCGGTGATCCGCGCGAGAATGCCCTGTGCCCGCTCCCACGCCTTGTCCTCCGTGTCGGCGAGGATCGGCCGGGTGGAGAGCGAGAATGTCGGCCGCATCCCGAAAGGCCGGGCCGCAGCCCGCACCTGCTCCATGAAGGCATGGGTCTCCGCCAGCGGCTCCCCCCAGAGCATGAACACGTCCAGCACCGGCGCCAGCGACTGGATGGCCGCATCGGAGCCCCCGCCGCCATAGACCGGAATGTGCGGGACCTGTCGGCAGCGGATCTCGGAATAGGCCCCCTTGACCTTGTAGAATTCGCCCTCATGGTCGAAGGGCCCGGTCCCGGTCCAGACCTTCTTCATCACCTCGACATATTCCCGCGAACGGCGATAGCGGCCCCCATGATCGGTAAAATCGCCGTCACGCGCCTGATCCAGATCACTGCCGCCCGAGATGATATGGACACCAAGCCGCCCGCCACTGAGTTCATCCAGCGTGGCCAGCTTCCGCGCGGCCACCGTCGGTGCGACGAACCCAGGCCGATGGGCGAGCAGGAACTGCAGGCGCTCGGTCTTGGCCGCCGCATGGGCCGCAATCAGGAAGCCGTCCGGCGCA
>JBKDZY010000824.1:0-4412 GCA_047971765.1 Hyphomicrobiaceae bacterium
GGGATGGCTTGCGAAATTACGACAGATGAGCTTTGATGCGTCTGTCCGAAACGTGGCGCCGTCCCACCTATCCCCCCATAGTGGCGTCACGCTTTTAGCCCGCGGCCTGTCCCCCGGCCGCGGGCTTTTTATTTCTGCTCGAACTGATGATTGGGCTGTGGCCGTGCTGGTGTGTCAGATGGTCAGCACCATCTTGCCTTGCACCCGGCGCTGGCTGATCTCGGCAAAAGCGTCGCGGGCCTGGGCGAGCGGAAACGCTTTCCAGAGCCGCGGTTTCAGTTTTCCCTGTTCCCACTCGCCGAGCAGTCGGGTCAACAGCTTGCGGGAATCGTCCGGGTAGCGAGCGCTGTGTTCTCCGAAGACCACGCCGACGGTGGAGAAATTCTTGACCAGGATCATGTTGGTTGCAACCTTGGGAATGTCGCCCGATGCGAACCCGACAATCAGGATGCGGCCCTCCCAGCCGATGGCCCTGACGCATTGCTCGAACGCGTTGCCGCCGACAGGATCGAAAACCACGTCCACGCCTTTGCCGTCCGTCAGCTCCTTCAGCCGGTCGCGCAGGTTCTCCGCGCGGTAGTCGATCACGTCGTCCGCGCCATAGGATTTTGCAAGGGCGAGCTTTTCCGCGCCGCCTGCCGCAGCGATGACGCGCGCGCCCAGCAGCTTGCCGCACTCGATCGCGGCAAGGCCGACGCCACCTGCCGCGCCGAGCACGACCAGCGTCTCTCCTGCCTTCAGCCTGCCGCGGTAATCGAGGGCAAACTGCGCCGTTCCATAGGCGACCGGAAACGATGCCGCCGTGACGAAGTCCATGCTGTCGGGAATTGGCGTGACGATGCCGCCCGGCAGGACAATCTCGCTGGCGTAGCCACCGGCGTGGCGCGCAAATGCAAGCACGCGGTCACCAGCCTTGACATGGGTGACCTCCGCGCCGGCTTCGAGCACTTCGCCCGCCACTTCCAGTCCCGGAATGAACGGCACCGGAGGCTTGACCTGGTACTTGCCCTCGATCATCAGGATGTCGGGAAAGTTCACGCCCGCGGCCTTCACGCCAACGCGCACCTGGCCCGCGCCGCACGAAGGTGAAGGCACCTCGTCGATGCTGAGGGATCCCATATCCCCGATGGCGTGGCAACGCAGTGCGCGCATGTCGAACGGCTTCCTGTGAAACTTTCTGCACGCATTCTATCGCAGTTGAAGGCCGCGCGCGCAACACCTCAGGTGCTGCTGCTGTCGATCCCGGCTTCCGCCAACGCTCTCAGTTCGCGCCGCATCAGCTTGCCCGTCGGTGTCAGCGGCAGCGCATCGGCGAAGGTGACGATGTCCGGCACCTTGTAGCCCGAAAGCCGGCTGCGGCAGTGCGCGATGATATCGCTCGCGGACACGTTGGCGCCGGGACGCGCGATGATGTAGGCGACGATGGCTTCGCCTTTGTGCGCATCGTTGCGCCCCGTCACGCCGGCGAGGCCCACATCCGCGTGCTGCTGCAGCACCTCCTCGACTTCCGCCGGCGAAACGTTGATGCCCGAGCGTTTGATCATCTCCGATGTGCGCCCTGCGTAATGCAGGTGGCCCTGGGCATCGAGTGACCCGAGGTCGCCTGTGCGGAACCAGCCGTCAGGCGTGAACACGGCGCTGTTGTGCTGCGCGCTGTCGCCCTGGTAGCCCGGCATCAGGTAGCCGCTGACCTCGATGTTGCCGATTGTATCCGTGCCAACGAGATCACCGGTTTCCGGATCGCGGATGCGGATGCCGACGCCGGGCAATGGTGGCCCTTGCGAATTGGCACGCTCGTCGAGCGACCATGTGTGCGGTGTCACGCAGCAGTTTCCGTAGCACTCGGTGCTGCCGTAGATGTTGCAGATGTTTTCTGCGCCGAGAACGCGCGCCGCCTTCACCACATCCTGGGGCGAACCGATGGTGACGCCGGTCCGCAGTGTCCGTGTGCGGTCCGTGTGGAAGGCGGCGTGCGCGGTCAGTGCGTTGGTCATTGCGGGCAGCGTATAGAGGCCGGTGCAGCCATGCCGTTCGATGAGGTCGAGCGCCTCGCCCGCCTCGAACCGGCTTTGCAGCACCATGGTTGCGCCGTGGGAAAGCGTTGCAGGCAGCGCGTTCGCAGCCCCGTAGGACCAGAACAGCGGTATCGAGATCAGGACCTTGTCCCCTCGCGCCAGGCCTTGCCGCTCGCCGATGTTGAATCCGTTCTCGATCACCGCGTAGTGCTGCAGCGGAACGCACTTCGGCCTGCTGGACGAGCCCGAGGTGTAGAGCAGCACGAGGCAGTCTCCGGCGCTCGCACCCTCACCGGGAGGCAGTGCGCCACGTTCGGGGCCGGCCTGGTAGGCTGCGAAATCCTCGAAGCCGTCGCGTTGCCCTTCTCCCACGATAACGAGCCGCGACAGATGCCGGTGTCGGCCCGAAGTCTTCAGTGCGGCAAGGTCGTCCGCGAAATCCTGTCCGCCGAACGCGCTGATCAGGAACATGCAGGAGATGCCGCTGTCCTCGATCAGGAAGTCGAGTTCCGTCCGCTTCGACCATGTGCTGAACGGCACGACGACGGCGCCGAGCGACGCTGCCCCGAAGAAGATCTCCAGCCATTCCAGGCGATTGGGCATCAGGATGCCGATCCGGTCACCCCGCCCGATACCGCGTGCCGCCAGCGCGCCGGCAACGTTTCCGGCGCGGGAATGGAGGTCGGAAAAACTTGTGGCCTTGCCGTCGGCGATCACGGCGGTCGCATCCGGGGCGAGCCCGGCCATCTCGGCAAGAAGATCAAAAATGGTACGGCTGAATGGAGGGTGCATGGCGTCTCACGGAAACTGGGAGGAAGGCTGCGCCAGTCGAAAGGGTGGGATGCGATGTATCGCCTAGCAAGCGCTTTGTCACCTTGCACTGGCGGTCGTGCGAAGGCCGCTCCTGGCATGTGGATGCCGGTCAGGCGAACGGTCTGTCGCGCGTCGGCTTTGGCAAGCGGCTATTGTGGTCACGCGAAAAGCAGGGCAAAATTTCCATCAAAACCGTCTCCAGGGTGAATGGGAATGCTTAAGGACCGCTACGACAATCCACTCACGACCAGCTCCACCGGCGCCCGTGATGCCTATGTGGCCGCTGTCGATGCGCTGCTGTCAGCCAATATTGGTGGTGAGGAAGGCTGCCGGGCGGCCATCGCAGCAGACGATGGTTTTGCACTCGGCCATGTCACGCTGGCCCGCACCTTGCAGATGTTCGGCCGTGGCAACGAGGCGAAAGCACCGCTGGCGCGCGCCCTGGAACTGGCGCCGGGGACGACGCCGCGCGAGCAGGGCCACATCGAGATTTTCAATCGCATCCTGACGGGCAGGGGCGCCGAGGCGCTTCAGTTGACGCACGAGCACATCAAGCAGTGGCCGCGCGATGCCTTTGCGTTGGCCCCCTCCACCAGCGTGTTCGGCCTCATCGGCTTCGCCGGTACGCCCGGGCGCGAACATGACCAGCTCGCTCTGCTCGATCCGTTGCAGGGTGCCTATGGCGATGACTGGTGGTTCCGCAGCCAGCTCGCCTTTGCCCAGATGGAGGATGGCGACACCGCGCGCGCCCTGCCCAACATCGAGGCCTCGATGGCGGCGTTTTCACGCAACGCCCATGGAGCGCACATTCGTGCGCATCTCTACTACGAGATGGGCGAGCGGGTCGCAGGTTTCGACTTCCTGAAGGATTGGTCGCAAGGCTACTCCCGCCTTGGCCAGCTTCATTGCCACGTCACCTGGCACCAGGCGTTGTGGGCCATGGAGCTTGGGCATTCGGGCGACGCATGGGCAATCTACAACGACCTGCTGCATCCGGGTTCGTCATGGGGCCCGCAGATCAACGTGTTGACCGACTGCGCGTCGTTCCTGTTCCGCGCGGAGCTGTCGGGCGAGCCGCGGCAGACACAGAAATGGGTCGAGTTGTCCGGCTACGCCAAGCGCTGGTTTCCGAACCCCGGTCTCGCCTTTGCCGATGTGCACGGGGCCCTGTCCCACGCCATGGCCGGAGACGACGAGGCTGTCGTGAAGATCATCGAAGGTGCCAAGGGCGCCGCTGCCGATGTGGTTGCTCCCGTGGCGCAGGGCTTCCGCGCATTCGCCCGGCAGGATTGGCAAGGCGCGGTCGCCGCACTCGAGCCACACATGGTTGACCACGAACGTCTCGGTGGGTCGCGCGCGCAACGCGATCTGGTCGAGTACACCATGGCCGTCGCCCGCCTGGGTGCCGGCCAGACGGAAGAAGCCCGCCGCCAGCTCATGGCGCGGCGGGGCGCAGTCGAGCGCAACGGCGGGTTCCCGCTGAAGGAGATGCGTAAGGCGGCGTGAGAGACGGCATTGCGCTGCTTGATTGCTTGATCGCGGTCGCGAGGCTTGTTGCCGCGCGGCCGCGGGCACGTCGTCGCC
>JBKDZY010000825.1:0-4075 GCA_047971765.1 Hyphomicrobiaceae bacterium
CCGGTTCGCCATTCGACGCTCAGATCGACGCCCGACGCCGCCCTGCTGGAGGTGTGCAGTGCGTGTGCCCCGCACAACTTCGTGGCCATCGCCACGCCCGTCAATGCCGCCGACATCCGGCTGCTGAACCATCTCATCCATGTCCTGCCGGTCGGCTCCGGTTTCCTGGCGGTCGGGCCAATCGCGAAGCGCGCAACGGGCCGGATCGTCGGTGTGGTGGACGACATCGACCATTTCGAGCCCGTGCTGCGCGCGGCCCGGCACATGTTCCAGGTGAGCGAAGAAGAGCGCTACACGATCCTCATGGCCGCGGAATCGGATGCCGAAGCGGAAATGATGTACCAGCACATTCGGCTCGCGCTAGGCAGCGACGAGATCGTGGAATTCGTGCGGGCGCGGGTGTTGCCCGATGCGCCGGGCATGATTGCGGAACTTCTTCGCCGTCTCGACGGCGGCTTCATCGTCAGCCACGTCGGCGGGCTGATCATCCCGTCGGACGGCGACCTGACGGACCTTCTCGCCGCTCTGCAATGTCCGCTGTTGATCATCCGCTGAAGGCGGCCACCGGTACCCACTTCAGCCGGTGCGCCAAAGAAGGCCGACCATTTCAGCCGCCCGCCGGCGCGGCGCCATCGCTCAGAGCCGAGAGGAAGTCCTTGCGCCACCGCGACACGCTGTTGCGAACCACTCTTTCGTGCAGCGCCTTGTGGCGGTCGCGCCGTTCTTCCACGGGCATGGCGAGCGCCTGGTGCAACCCCCTGGCGACCTCGTCCGTGTCGTAGGGATTGACGAGGATGGCCTCGACCAGATCCTCGGCGGCACCGGCAAACTTCGACAGGACGAGCGCCCCGGGGTCGACCGGGTCCTGGGCGGCAATGAACTCCTTGGCGACAAGATTCATGCCATCCCGCAGTGGCGTGACGAGGCCCACCTGGCTGCCGCGGAACAAGGCGGCAAGGCGCGCGCGCGGCAGGGGACGATGGATGTAGCGGACCGGCGTCCAATCGACGTCGGCGAATTCGCCATTGATGGCGCCGGACAGGCGCTCGAGCTCCTCGCGGATGTCCGCATAGGCTTCCACGTCCTCGCGGGTCGGCGGCGCTATCTGCATGAACATCACGGTCTTCTGCATCTCGGGCTGTTGTTCAAGCAGGCGCCGGAACGCACGCATCCGGTCGGGCAGACCCTTGGTGTAGTCGAGGCGGTCAACGCCAAGGACGACGCTGTTGGCCATGTCGCGGCGCTGCAGACGCGAGATCAGGGCATCGGCCTCGCGGGTATGCGCCATCTCGTAGATGGCATCCGCGTCGATCCCGATGGGGAAGGCGCGCGCCAGGACGGTGCGCCCGAAGCAGCGCAGGTAGCCGTCCTCCAGCTCCTCGCCGTTGCATTGATCGATCACGTAGCGGCGGAAATTGCTGGCGTCGCCTTCGGTCTGGAAGCCCAGGACATCATAGGCGAAGAACGCCTTCGCCAATTTCTCATGGGACGGCACTGCCAGGAAAATGTCCGGTGGCGGAAACGGGATGTGCAGGAAGAAGCCGATCCGTTGCGAGACCTCGAGCTGGCGCAATTCGTCGGCCAGCGGAATGAGATGGTAGTCGTGGACCCAGATGAGATCCTTGGGCTCGAGAAGGGCTGACAGTTGCAAGGCGAGGCGCTTGTTCACCGCCCGATAGCCCTCGAGATAGCCCGACTGGTAGCGCCCAAGATCGAGGCGGTAGTGAAAAATCGGCCACAACACCTTGTTCGAGAAGCCCAGGTAGTAGTTCTCGTATTCCTCGCGGGTCAGGGGAACGGTTGCGGTGCGGACATTGTCCTGCTGGGCGATGCTGATGCCGCCGATCGCGTCCTCATCGACGATATTGCCGTTCCATCCGAACCAGACGCCGCGGCCTTCCTGAAGGGCATCCCCGAGTGCAACCGCCAGTCCGCCGGATTGAACGGCTTTCTCAAGATCTGCAACCCGGTTCGATGCAACAATCAGGCGGCTCATATCGTCGCCTCCCAGGATCTGGACAACCGCATGGCGCCATTGATGATGCCGACCATGGAGTATGTCTGGGGAAAATTTCCCCATGCTTCGCCCGAAGAAAAATCGGTGTCTTCGGACATTAAGCCTGAAGGCGCCCTGGCTGCCAACAAGGCTTCGAAAATTTCGCGGGCTTCGTCCCGGCGGCCGCAGCGGGCCAACGCATCGACGCGCCAGAAGGCGCAGACATTGAAGGCCGTTTCCGGCGCGCCGAAATCATCAGCCTCTTCATAACGCATCATGAACGGCCCGCGGGCCAGCGTCTTCTCCAGCGCATCGACGGTGGCGACGAAGCGGGGATCGGATGGGCAAAGCATCCCCACCTCTCCCATCAGCAGCACGCTCGCATCGAGATGGGTTCCGCCGAAGCTCTCGACGAAGGCCTGACGCTTCCCGCACCAGGAGCGCTCGAGGACGGTCGCCTTGATCGCGTCTGCCCGGCTGCGCCACAGCGCCGAGCGGTCGGCAAGGCCAAGATGGCTTGCGATCTTCGCCAGCCTGTCACAGCCCGCCCAGCTCATGATGGCGGACGACGTGTGCGGGCGCATCCGCGTGCGCAGTTCCCAGATACCGGCATCCGGCTGGTCGTGCAGCGCGTAGGCGCGCTCGCCCAGCGCCTCCAACCGGCGGAACTCGGGCTCGCCCGCCGACATGAACAGGCGCTTGTCGACAAAGGCCTGCGCCGCGCCGAGAATGATATTGCCGTAGGTGTCGTGCTGGTGCTGTTCGAAGGCCTGGTTTCCGGCCCGCACCGGCCCCATGCCGCGATAGCCCGGCAACTCCGAAATGATGCGCTCCGTCAGTTCGGTTTCGAGGCCGATGCCGAACACGGGCTGGATGTGATCCCCCGTCGTGCCCGCGACGATATTCATCAACCAGCGGAAATAATTCTCGAGCGTGCCGACAGCCGAGAGCGAATTGAGGGCACGGACCACGAAAAAGGCATCCCGCACCCAACAGAAGCGGTAGTCCCAGTTGCGGCCCGACCCTGCAGCCTCGGGGATGCTGGTGGTCATGGCGGCGACGACGGCGCCTGTCGGCTCGTAGCTGCACATCTTCAAAGTGATGGCGGCACGGATCACCGCGTCCTGCCACTCCAGCGGCAAGGCCAGGCGATGGACCCAGGTGCGCCAGTAGTTGATCGTCCGCTTCTCGTAATCCTGCGCGGTCTCGGCGACGCCATCGCTGACGGTCTCGTCGGGACCAAAGATCAGGTTGATGGGCGTGTCGAGCAGGAACGCCGTCTGGTTCAGGACGTAGTCGACGGGCGCATCGGTGGTGAGACGCAGGATCTGGCGCGGGCCGATGTAGCGGATACTGTTCGAACTCGATGTGATGGCGCCAGCCTGGCGCCCATAGTCGAAGCGTGGCCTGTTCCTGATGACGATGCGCGGGCTGCCGCCCAGCGGCCGAATGCGGCGCACAAGGGACTGGGGGCGATAACTGCGCTCACGCCACTTGAACCGCGGCGCGAAGTCGATGATCTCGATGGAGCCCGTTTCCCCTTCCAGCACCGTGCGCAGCACTGCCGTGTTCGGCAGATATTCCTGCCGGGCCGCCTTGAAGCCTTCGAGTTCGATCTCGAACACGCCGCCGCTGGCATCCTTCGGCGCGCCGAGCAGCTGATGGAAAACCGGATCGCCGTCAAAGCGCGGAAAGCAGCTCCACACGATACGTCCCCGGTTATCAACCAGCGCGCTCAGGCAGCAGTTGCCGATCATCGCAAGATCCAAGCTCGCCTTATTCTCCAGCACCAGAGCCATCCTCCGCGTCTGTTGCACTCAATTCCGCCAGCCAGGCCAGGAATGCCGCCGTATCCGGCAGCCGGTAGGCAGCCAGCGTCTCGCCGGGGCCGATCTTGATCGAGATTCCCTTCAATTCATTGACCACGCGGAACGCATCCTCATCCGTCACGTCGTCGCCGGCAAACAGAGGCACCAGGCCCTGGAACGGCGGCTCTGAGAGAAATGCGCCGACGGCATCCCCCTTGTTGCTGCCCCGTTGGCGGGCCTCGATCACCATCTTACCGTGGATCAGGCCCAG
>JBKDZY010000826.1:0-4128 GCA_047971765.1 Hyphomicrobiaceae bacterium
CTTCCGACTCATTCGCGACCGAGCGGTCGTTAATCGGCTTGGCTTCAACAATGCCGGACACGCGGCCGCGTTGCAGCGGCTCGAGGCGCGTGCCAAGGCTGGCCGTGGTGGCATTGTCGGCGTCAACATCGGCGCCAACAAGGATTCATCAGACCGGACGGGCGATTATGTCCGGGGACTTGAAACCTTCTACGATGTGGCCAGCTATTTCACGGTCAACATTTCGTCTCCCAATACGCCTGGCCTGCGCGACCTGCAGGCGCCGGCTGCGCTCGACGAACTAGTGTCCCGGGTGATGACGGCGCGGGCGGAAAAGATTGCTCGCGGGGGGATCTCCCGCCCGATCGTGGTGAAGATCGCGCCTGATGTTGCGGTGGAGGATCTGCCAGAGATCGCTAATCGCCTGCTGGCGCACAAGGTGGACATGATTGCCGTTTCGAACACGACGTTGTCGCGGCACGGAATCAAGGATCAGAAAGGCGGGGAGCAAATGGGCGGCCTGTCCGGCCGGCCGCTGTTTCATCGCTCGACGGTGATGCTGGCGAAAGTCCACCAGGCGACGGAGGGCAAGGTTCCATTGATCGGGGTTGGTGGCATCGACTCCGGCGCCACGGCGCTCGCGAAGATGCAGGCCGGTGCATCGCTGATCCAGCTCTACACGGGGATGGTCTACGAGGGGGGCAGCGTGATCGTGCGCATCAAGCGCCATCTGGCCGAGCACGTGCGCAACAAGGGCCTCAAGTCCATCGGTGACGTGGTCGGGGCGCAGGCCGCTGACTGGGCCCGGCGCCCCCTGGAAGCCGGTTGATCAGCGGCCCTGGAATTTCGGCTTGCGCTTTTCCATGAAGGCGCGGCGGCCTTCGATGTAGTCCTGGCTTCCGAAGCAGACATCCACCATGTGGTTCACGGTCTTGAGGTCGCGCTTGGACTCATCCTCGATGACGGCATCAATGGCCAGCTTGGCGGCCTTCATGGTCAAGGGGGCGTTCTCGGCGATCCGCGAGGTGTAATCCTTTACGTAGCTCTCGAGTTCGGCGACCGGCACCACGCGATTGACAAGGCCCATCTGGAGGGCTTCGGCGGGATTGAACTTGCGGGCGGTGAAGAATATCTCCTTGGCGTAGGACGGGCCGACGACATCGACCAGGCGCTTCATGCCGCCGTAACGGTAGCCAAGGCCCAGGCGGGCGGCGGGAACCGCGAACACGCTGTCGTCAGAGCAGATGCGGATGTCGGTGTTGAGGGCCATGCCCAGTCCCCCGCCGATGCAGATGCCACGGATCATGGCGATGGTGGGCTTGGTGCACTTGATGATGGACTCGTTGGCGCGGTCGCCAGCGTCGTTGTAGATCTTGACGTCTTCCGGCGTCGAACGCAGCTTTTCGAATTCGGAAATATCAGCGCCGGACACGAACGCCTTGTCGCCGGCGCCTGCCACCACGATGCCACGCACCTCGGGATCGTTCTCGAAGCTTTCGATGATGCGCGGAATGGCAGTCCACATCTCGAAGGCGACGGCGTTGCGTTTCTCCGGCTGGTTGAAAATCATCCAGCCGATGCCGTTTTCCTTCCTGGCGATCATCTTCGTGGTGCCAAAATCCATCGTGTGCCTCCTGATTTGCCGCTCGCGGCAGAGATTGCATGTGGACTGCACCATAGACGCAAGCCGGGGAGTTTGTCGCGGATTTAGACCATTTCAGGCAAAGTCTCACTCGGTCGAGCTTGATCGCGCTCACGCCCCAGATGGAATGCCGAACAGGACCACGCACAGGCAGAACAGGGCGGCGATGGAAAAGAGAACGAGGTGGCGTTGACGATTGGGCAGATCGGTCTTCTGGTATGCGATGGTCAATGCAACGCAGGTCTGAACCAGATAGAACAAGGCGAATGCCTGGGAGGCAAGGGTGATGATCCGGAAGACATCGGCATGCCAGGTGACGGAGATGGCGACCAGTGCAATCAAGGGGTAGGTGTGGCGTACCTTGATGCGGTGGTTGGCGATGGTTTCGATCAGTCCGGCACAGCCGACGCTATCGGCAACCGCGGCGCTGAACTGGCTGGCAATGGCGCCGACGGTCAACATCAAGGGAAGGATGAGGGCCACGTGACCCACCAGTCCGATGATGGCCGTTATGCCTGTCTGGTTGCCGAGATAGGGGAACAGAACCGTCGTGAGGCCGAAGAACAGGATGTAGACCACGGTCGAGATCCACTGCGCGTAGCGCATGGACCGAATGCGTGTCTCGGCATCATATTCGTCTCCGATGAAGCGATAGGTCTCTAAACCCTGCACCACGATGAGCAGGCCCAGCAGCATCTGCATGGAATGGAGGGTGAAGGGCTTGTCGATTGCAGCGGTCTGCCATTGGCCCGCTGACACGGCATGGGCGTTGTACCACAGGAGACCGCCGAGCAGGCCCGTGATGATCGCCAGATTGATGCCGACGGCATATTTCTCGATGCCGACGATGCCCTTCAATCCCTTGAGAAAACCGACACAGCCGATGGCGCCCAGGATGATCGTGGTGATGGTGTTGGCCATCGTCGTGTTGTGAATGTTCAGGCCATTCAGCAGGAAGTTCGACAGCAAAACCAGATAGTAGGCGACCGAGATGAAATAGGCGAATGCCAGCACGAAGTGGGAGAGTTTCTCAAGGGCCTCGGCCAGATGCGGCTTGCTGTTCGAGGGGGCGCTGTCAAACAGCGGCTCGCCATAGCGGATGTTGAAGCGGATGGCGCCGCCGACCATGTAGGCGGCCCCGATCAGGAATATCATGGCGATCGGAGACCAGTTCCCGAACTCTCCGGCCAGCAGGGGGACAGAGACCAGGAAGCCGCTGCCGATGATGGATGCCAGTGGCGTCACCATCGCCTGCCAGTTCGTTGAATGTTGCAAACGGGGGGAAAAGAGGAGAGCGGCTGCAGCAACGGTGACAACGAGGACAATGATATTTCCAGCCAAGACTTCCTCTCCCTTCCGGACGTCATGTCGGCCGATGCAGCGGGGCGGAGCCACCTCGCACGGATTGTTGTTCAGGCCGATATTGTGGTGAAGCTATTGCGCAAGTTGATGTGGACAGCAAAGGACGCGGAAGAACGTCACGAAGTTTCTAGGAAGACCGTGCGCGACATGGTCCTGGCTGGTGGGGATGTGCCAAGGGCGTGTGGCACCTAGACATCGAAGAATACCGTTTCGTTTTCACCCTGGAGGCGGATGTCGAGGGTATAGGTCTGCCCGCTTCGGCGTGCGATCAAGGTTTGCCGGCGCTCTTCCGGAACGGAGGCCAGGACTGGGTCGGACGCGTTGGCGTTTGTTTCGTCCTCGAAATAGACGCGGGTGTAGAGATGGTTCTGGCCACCGCGGGCGAAAATGATCAGGGTGACATGCGGTGCCTGGCCGTCGCCAATGGCGCCGGGCTTCACGGTCTCGAATGTGAAGCGACCCTTGGCGTCAGAAGCGCAGCGGCCGAACCCCTTGAAGGCCGCATTGGATGAGCGGGTATCGGCCGGGTGGGCATAGCGCCCCTGGGCGTCGGCCTGCCAGATCTCGATGAGGGCGTCCGCCAGTGGGTTTCCTTCTCCGTCGATGATGGTTCCGGTGATCTCGATCCTGTTGCCCGGAACGGTATCGTCCGCGACCTTGAGGCCCGCAACGCCCTTGATGTGATAGCCGGACTGGTCGGGGGTCAGCATGTAGTGGAAGAAGGGACCGGCAGTCTGGGACGGGGTTTGTTTCAAGGTCATGTCGGTGGTCCTTCTTGGCTGTCCAAGGCGACGGGGTGGTCGTTTGTCATTGTCAGGGAAGGTGTGGTTCTGGGCTCAATCGACCATTGGTGTTTCCTCGCGGCCGCGCAGCACGATGTCGAACTGGTATCCGAGTGCGTAGTTCGGTTCGGTCTCGTCGATGTCGAACGTGGACACCAGGCGGTCGCGCGCGTGCTCCGGGACACCCATGAAGATCGGGTCCTGCTTGAGCAGTGGATCACCGGGAAAGAAGATCTGGGTCACCAGCCGGGTTGCGATGCTCGGACCGAACAGCGACAGGTGAATGTGTGGTGGACGCCAGGCATTGTTGTTGACCACGAACGGATAGGCGCCCGGCTTGATGGTGTAGAATTTGTACCGGCC
>JBKDZY010000827.1:0-1927 GCA_047971765.1 Hyphomicrobiaceae bacterium
GCGGGTGGTGTTCCGGCAACCTGATGGTGGCAACGCTGGATGAAGAGAAAGAGGCGATCCGCCATCAGGTCGAGCAGTTCGCCGCACTCGGCGCGCCCTGTATCGTCTATGCCGAATGCTCGAACACGATCCAGGGCGACATTGCCCGCCCAGTCAGCCAGCGCCCCAAACTCAGCCGCGACGAGGTCATGGCCTACGCTGCGAAGCTGTCGGAGCTTGCGAAATGGTCGAAGGATCAGGGCGTCGTTCTGAGCTACCACCATCACATGGGCGCAATGATCCAGGATGCGGAAGATATCGACTGGCTGATGGAAGGCTCCACCGAGGATCTGACGCTTCTTTACGATACCGGGCACCTGCATTTCGCCGGGGTCGATCCGGTCGCGGTACTGGACAAGTGGGGCCACCGAGTACACCACGTCCATTTCAAGGATGTGCGGCAGCCGGTTCTGGCCTGGGTGCATTCCGAAGATCGCAGTTTCCTAGACGGGGTCGCGACAGGTGTCTATTCCGCACCCGGTGATCCAGAAGGGTGTATCGATTTTCAGGCCATTGCCAACATGTTGAAAGCCATGGACTACGATGGATGGATCGTGGTCGAGGCCGAACAGGATCCTGCAAAGGCGCCGCCCTTCGAATATTCGAAGCTGGGCTACGAGCACATTCTCGAGATTTGCGACAAAGCCGGCCTGGCTGTCGCGACACCGGCGCGCCAGAGGGCCTGACATGTTCGACCTGCGTCACCCCTTCTTCAATCCACTCTGGCGCCGCGTGCTGACCGTCGCAGTGGCTCTGGGGTGGGCGCTTTTCGAACTGGCAACCGGAAGCCCGGGATGGGCCTTGATGTTCGGCGCCGTGGGAGCCTGGGCGGGTTACGTCCTGCTGCTCACTTGGGTGCCGGTGGACGACGAAAGGAATGACGATGGCTGATCTGCTCCGCCGCCCCTTTGGCACTCATGGAAAGGTGCATGAGATCACGCCCGAGTCTGCCGGCTGGCGCTACGTGGGTTTCTCCCTTTATCGCCTGCGGGCGGGCGAGACCGCGGCAGAGGCGACCGGAGATCGCGAAGTGATCCTCGTCATGGTCGAGGGCAAGGCCAAACTGACCAGGGCCGGGCAGGACTGGGGTGTTCTTGGCGACCGGATGAACGTCTTCGAAAAATCGCCGCCGCATTGCCTCTACCTGCCGAACGGCACGGATTGGCAGGCCGAAGCGACGACCGATTGTGTCATCGCGGTCTGTTCCGCACCGGGACGGGGGGGGCACGACGCGCGGCGGATCGGCCCCGACGGCATCACCCTGACCGAACGCGGCAAGGGCACGAACACCCGCCACATCAACAACATCGCCATGGAGAACAAGGACTACGCCGATAGCCTGCTCGTGACCGAGGTCTTCACGCCGGCGGGGCACTGGTCTTCCTACCCGAGCCATCGACATGACGAGGACGATTTCCCGCGCATAACCTATCTGGAAGAGACCTATTACCATCGTCTGAATCCGGCCGATGGCTTCTGTCTTCAACTGGTATATACGGACGATCTTCGGCTCAACGAAACGATGGCGGTAGCGGATGGCGACGTGGTGCTGGTGCCGCGCGGCCATCATCCCTGCGGCGCACCCTACGGTTTCGAGATGTACTATCTAAACGTCATGGCCGGACCGCTGCGCAAGTGGCGTTTCGTCCCGGCTCCAGAGGTCGAATGGATCATGAAACGGGACGCTTAGCCGTCTCTGGATTGGACGACCGGCAAGCTAAGGGAGAGTTGCCATGACCCGATTTGTTATCATTGGCGCAGGTGAGGCGTAAGCGTTCGCAGGTCATCACGATCGTCTTAGCTTGACGGCTTGAAGCTCCATGGCAGCAGGTCGTCGAGGCGGCTTTGTGGATGACCGTTGGCGATGGCGGTGAGCGTGGCCTTGAGG
>JBKDZY010000828.1:0-1634 GCA_047971765.1 Hyphomicrobiaceae bacterium
CCTCAACCTCGACATCCTGCACCAACATGACCGCAAGACCAATCCGATGGATGAGTCTTTCAATTATGCTGATGCCTTCAGCAGCCTCGATTACGACGCCCTCAAGGCCGACCTCCATGCCCTGATGACCGACAGCCAGCCCTGGTGGCCGGCCGACTGGGGGCACTACGGCGGCCTGATGATCCGTATGTCCTGGCACGCTGCCGGGTCCTATCGCATCGCCGACGGCCGCGGTGGCGGCGGCACCGGCAACCAGCGCTTTGCCCCGCTCAACAGCTGGCCCGATAACGTCAGCCTCGATAAGGCCCGCCGCCTGTTGTGGCCGATCAAGAAGAAATATGGCCGCAAGATCAGCTGGGCCGATCTCATCATTCTCGCCGGTACCATGGCCTATGAAACCATGGGCCTCAAAACCTTCGGCTTCGGTTTCGGCCGCGAAGACATCTGGCACCCCGAGAAAGACGTCTATTGGGGCCCGGAAAAGGAGTGGCTGGCGCCGAGTACCGTCAAGGACAGCCGCTATTCCGGCGAGCGCGATCTCGAGAACCCGCTCGCGTCCGTGATGATGGGGCTCATCTACGTCAATCCCGAAGGCGTCGATGGCAAACCCGATCCTTTGAAAACCGCCAAGGATATCCGCGTTACATTTGCCCGCATGGCCATGAACGATGAAGAGACCGTCGCGCTTGCAGCCGGCGGCCACACGGTCGGCAAAACGCACGGCAACGGCGACGCAACGAAACTCGGTGAAGCACCGGAAGGCGCTTCGGTGGAAATGCAGGGCCTCGGTTGGTCGAACCCCAACGGCAAGGGCGTCGGCCGCGATGCCATCACGAGCGGCATTGAAGGCGCCTGGACCACCCACCCGACCAAATGGGACGACGGTTATTTCAAGCTCCTGTTGGGCTACGACTGGTGGCTGCAAAAGTCGCCCGCCGGCGCCTGGCAGTGGGAGCCGATCAACATCAAGGAAGAAGATAAGCCGGTCGATGTTGAAGACCCCTCGATCCGCCGCATGCCCATCATGACCGATGCCGATATGGCCATGCGCTTCGATCCGGACTATCGCAGGATCGCCGAGCGCTTCGCCAAGGATCAGGCTTATTTTTCGGAAGTCTTTGCGCGCGCCTGGTTCAAGCTGACCCACCGCGATATGGGCCCGAAGGTGCGCTATATCGGCCCCGACGTGCCTCAGGACGATCTGATCTGGCAGGACCCGATCCCGGTCGGGCCGTCGGGTTATGATGTTGCCGCTTTGAAGAAAAAGATTGCCGAAAGCGGCCTCGCCATGAGTGATCTCGCAGCGACCGCATGGGACAGCGCCCGCACCTATCGCGGCTCAGATATGCGCGGCGGGGCCAATGGTGCTCGTATTCGTCTCGCCCCGCAGAAGGACTGGGCCGGCAACGAACCGGAACGCCTGCAACGCGTGCTCGCCAAACTGGAGCCGTTGGCCAAGGAGGCCGGCGCCAGCCTCGCCGATACCATCGTGCTGGCCGGCAATGTGGCCGTTGAAAAGGCCGCAAAGGCAGCAGGATTTGACGTCGAGGTGCCGTTCGCGTCCGGCCGCGGTGATGCCACTGCCGCTGAAACGGACGCCGAGAGTTTCGACGTTCTCGAACCCCTGGCCGACG
>JBKDZY010000829.1:0-9715 GCA_047971765.1 Hyphomicrobiaceae bacterium
AAAGGGCAAGAACCAGCACCATCAGCAACATCAATACGACATACGGTGTCGCCCCCTTCACGACTTCGGTGAAACTGTAGCCACCGGAAATCGCATGGATGGTGAACAGATTGAGGCCGACCGGTGGAGTGATCTGGCCAAGCTCGATCAGGATCGTCAGGATGACGCCAAACCAGATCAGATCGAACTCGAACGCCTTGACCAGCGGGAGCAGCACCGGCAGCGTCATGTAGATCATCGAGATGCCATCGACGAAGCAGCCGAGCGCGATGTAGAGCACGACCAGGGCCGCAAAGAACACCCATTTCGACAAACCCAGCGCCAGGATCCATTCACTGATCGCACGGCTTGCGCCGGAATACGTGAGCGCGGTCGACAGGATCTGGGCGCCGATGATGATGAAGATGACCATGCAGGTGGTGCGCACGGTCGACATCAACGCTTCGCTGAACACCGCAAGATTGAGCCCGCCATAAAGCGCCGCAAGAATGATCGCTCCAGCCGCGCCCAGGGCCGCAGCCTCCGTCGGCGTCGCGATGCCCGCGTAGATGCTGCCAAGCACCGTCACGAGCAGGGCAAGCACTGGCAGGACGTGGAGAAGTTCGGCACGCGCGGGACGTTTGGCAGTCTCGTCTTCAACATCGTTGCGTGGGGCAAGCTCGGGATTGAGCAACAGGCGGATCGCGATATAGACCATGAACACGCCAGCCAGCATCACGCCGGGAAAGAGGCCCGCCATGAAAAGTTGCGCGATCGATTCCTCGACCAGCGCACCGTAGAGGATCATGATGATCGACGGCGGGATCAGGATGCCAAGCGTGCCGCCGGCTGCAAGGGACCCGAAGATCATGCGCGGCTGGTAGTCCCGCTTCATCATCTCGGGGATTGCGACCGTGCCGACGGTTGCGGCGGTCGCGACGCTCGACCCCGAGACGGCCGAGAAGATGGCGCACGAGAAGATGTTGGCATGAAGCAGGCCGCCGGGCAGCCAGCTCAGCAAGACGACAACGCCGCGATAGAAGTGGTTGCTGACGCCGCTCCTCAGGATGATCTCGCCCATCAGCAGGAACATCGGAACGGCGATGAGGATGTAGCTCGACGAATTGTTCCAGATCACCGAACTCAGGACCTGGAGACCAAGCAGGCCCTTGCTCAGGTAGAGCACCAGCACGCCGATGAACCCAAGGGCAAAGGCTGTCCATTGGCCAAGCAACAGCATCATGGCAAGGCCGGCAACCATCACGACAATAATCAGCTCAAGACTCATGGGGGGTTCCGGAGAGGGCGGGAGGTTGTGAAAACTGGGGATCGAACGGGACTGCAACCCGGTGTGGTGGCTCTGGAGTCCGCTCCGTCATTCCGGCAGACGTCGAGAGCGAACGTCACAACATGACTCCACACCTGGCCAATGATCCTGGCAACGTCCTTGCCGAGCGCGAAGGTCCAACGAATGCGCGATGCGAACCGACGAACCTCGCGGTCGCGACATCAGGGAACATTGCGGACACGCTCGAAGATCATGCCAACGAGCAGCAGCAGCAGAAGGCCGAGGCCGATCCCCATGAACAACTGGGGTATCCACACCGGCGTGTCCAGCACCGACACCGCGCGCGTATCCTGGACGAAGGCATAGCGAACCTGGAGACAGGCGTAGTAGAAGATGACTCCAGCGAAAACGGTGCTCGCCAACGTGAAGATCCAGCGCACCAGGACCTGCAGGCCACGCGGGAGATTGTCATAGACGATCTCGACGCGGATGAAGCCGCCGGTGCGCAGGGTATAGGCAAGCCCCAGGAAAACGGCGGCAGCATTGAGATAGCCGGCGATCTCGTCCGTCACGAGCAGCGTGCTCTTGAATTGACGAAGTACGATCTCGGTGCACACGATCAACAGGATCGCGAGAATGCACAGACCCGACAGCGCGCCGCCGACATTTGCAAGCCTGCCGGCAAGCCGCCCGACCATGGTCGTGTCGGGTTCGGATTGCCCGGGTGGCGATGCATCCGGTGAAGTCGCCGACATGGTTCATTGACCTTTCGTGTACCTTCGGTTGCCACCTGGAAAAGCCGATGATCTCGGACCATGTCGGCGGACCCAATGCGCGGTCAAGACAGCCCTACTTGTTCAGCGCTGCCCGGATTTCCTTGAGGCACGCGACGGCATCCTTGCCTTGCGATGCTGCCCACGACTCCCAGTAGGGTTTCATCTTGTTGGTCAGTTCGTCGATCTGGGCCTGCGGCGGGATATAGAGCGCCACGTTGTGCTTCGTTTTCAGGGCTTCAATCGCGCCCTTCTCGTCGCCGATGTTCATCGCGCGAAACTTTGGTCCGAAGGCGGCGGCGACTTCGTCGAGCTTGGTTTGCACATCGGGCGGCAGCTTCTTGTAGGCGGCCTCGTTCATGAGCAGATAGTCCGGCCCGCCGATGTTGATGGTGCCCATCCAGCCCCAATCGGTGAACTCGTACCACTTGGCGCCCATCACGTTGAAGGCCGCGGTGATGAACCCTTCGGCAACACCACGTTCGATCGCGACGGGAACTTCCGGTGTCGTGAGGTTGACCGAGGAGGCGCCAAGCTGCTTCAGCATCTCGGCCTGCTTGCCATCCGTGGACCGGATCTTGCGGCCAGCGAAATCCGCGTTCGTCTTGATCGGCTTGCCCTTGCCGTAGATGTTCTGCTCTGGCCAGGTCTGCCAGAACAGCGTCCGTATCCCATGCTTCGCGAACGCCGGCCGCGTGTACTTTTCAATAATCGGATAGACTTTTTCCAGATCAGCCGCGGTGCGCACGAGGAAGGGAAGGCTTGCGATCGAGGCGATCGGCACCTCCCCGGAGATGAAGCCCTGATAGGCGGCGGCAAGTTGCACCTGGCCTTGCTCGGTAATCTTCACCACTTCGGTTGCACGAAATGGAAGTTCGCCAGCGGGGCGAACCGTGATGACAAGCTTGCCGTCGGTTGCCTTTTTCACCTCGTCGGCAAACATCTGATAGCGAACCGTGATCGGATGCGTGACACCCGTGAAGGCGTAGAGATCCCATTTTGCCTGGGCGCTGGCAGTCCCGGCGTTGGCGGCGAGTGCCACCACGCCGACCAGAGCGGCGAGCCAGCGGTAACGGATCGTCATGAAAGGTCCTCCCTTATGCTGCCGGCACATTCACGCGCCAGCCTGGACGCTGTCGATCGAATGGCCAGCGATACAAGGAAATGGCGCGGACATGAATCGACCGCGCCCGCATCTCCTCCGGTGTCATTGACCAGCCGTCTCCAGCGTCGTTGCCCGCAAGGGTTTCAGAGTTGACATGAATTTGCAAATGTTCGTCCATGACGAAAGGCAGGCAAGGCCGGCCCTGGACGCAGGGACACCATATTCACCTCCGATAGCAGGAGACGGAAATGAGGGATTATCTCGCGTGGCGAATGGCGTTTGGCGTCACGACACCCTCGACCAATACGGTCGTTCAGCCGGAATATGACGACTTCCGGCCCGCAGGCGTCACCAATCACCTCGCACGCATGGTGATAGCCGACCGGCCTGTCAATTCGGACGCCGATTTCGAAAAACAGATGGACGACATCGATGGCGCGCTCGAAGCCGCTGTGGCTCGCGTCATGGACGCCAAACCCAATGCCTTCATACTCGGCATATCGGCACTGTCGGTCTGGGGCGGCACGGTCGAGTGGGGCGAGGAAATCAAGCGTCGTGTGCGCAAGGCGGCCGGATGGGACATCCCCGTGGCCATCGCATCGGATGCCGTTGTCGCTGGCCTCAAGGCCCATGGCGTCAAGAAGAAGATCGCGATCATGGAGCCCTATTATCCCTGCATCGAACCACGGCTCAACGCGGTACTCGGCGCCCATGGCTATGAGATCGTCCGCTTCTGCCACATGCGCGGCAAGAGCCCGGCATCCTATTCGGTGCTGACGGCAAAGGACATGATCGACGCGGCCAGGTCGAGTGATGGCGACGATGTCGAGGCCCTGGTCGCGTTTGGTGCGAACCGGCCCTTTGGAAAACGTGCCGACGAAGCCGAACGCTGGCTCGACAAACCCGTCCTGCAGATCAATGCGACCACCTACTGGCACGCGCTCCGCATGAACGGCATCGATGACAAGATCCAGGGCTACGGACAACTCCTGTCGCGGTTCTGAGGCGCCGCCAGACAGTGACACGCGAGATGCGCGTGCGCATCCCGAACTTCAATAGGAACAGCAGGAACGAGGGAGGATCGACAGCTCAAGTGTCACCGACAGTGACCACACTGGAATGAAGTGCCTGGAAGGAACACGCAAGAATGAAGTCATACAATTTGGGTCGCCGGTTTTCGATGGCTACCGCTGCCGTCGCACTGGGTATCTTGGCTGGAGCCAATCCAGCCATGGCGCAGGAGAAGCTCATCTACGCGACCTATTTTTCGGAAATATACTCTGCAAGCAAGACCGACAATTGGTTCATGAGCGAGGTCGAGAAGCGTTCCGGCGGCGAGATGAAATTCGAGAAGTTCTGGAGCCAGTCCCTGATGAAAGGGACTGATCTGTTTCCGGCGCTGAAGAGTGGTGCAGCCGATGTCGCGAACGGGTCACCGGCCGGCTACAATGCGAGTGAATACCCCCTCGCCAATATTCTGCTTCCGCTGACGTCGATGAACGCGGATGCGGTGGCGCTCGCCTGGAACAAGCTCTATGCCAACAACGCCGACTTCAGGAACGAGTTCGAAAGCAAGGGCGCCAAGCTGATCTACACCGGGCCCTGGGCGGAGAGTTCGCTGTGGTCGACCAAACCGCTCCTCAAGGCCTCGGACTACAAGGGCATCAAGATCCGCGTAACGAAGCCGCTCTCCGACGCCTACGTTCTCCTTGGCGCGACCCCGATTGCGCTTACGTGGCCGGATGGTCTCGAAGGCCTACAGCGCGGCGTCGTCGATGCCATGACGGGGCCGTTCGATTCGATCGTTCTCGGCGGTGCACACGAGGTCGCCAAGTATGGTGGCGATGGCGGAGCGCTCGGTGTCTACGCGCTGGCCGTGGTTGGCATGAGCATGGACCGTTACAAGAGGTTGAGCCCGAAGCACCGCAAGATCATCGACGATGTTTCCGCCGAGGCGCTCCAGGTCTCCCTGAAGAACAATGACGCAAGCGTGGACAAGGTGGTCAAGAAGCTTTGCGGCATGAAGGACAAGGTCGTCATCGGCCTGACCAGTCCCGAAGAGCGTGAAAAGATCCGCAAGGTGGCCGTCGCCCCCCTGCAGGACAGGTGGATTGAACTTGTGAAGAAACAAGTCCACGTCGACGGGCGCGCCATGCTCGACCAGTTCCTTGGCTACGTCCACGAGTACGAGAAGACCACGACCTACGTTCCGGGTTTCGAGCGCTATCTCAAGACATGCGGAAAGAATTGACGCTCTGCCGCCCAGAGGGAGAAGTTCATTGCGAGATGAGCTTCTCCCATCTTGCGACCCTGACGTCGCTCCATGTCCGCATTTGCGAACAGAGTGCAAACAAATCCCGATCCTGTTTCGAGAAGCCGGATGCCCGAATGACGCAGCCCAGACACGATGGAATTGTGAAGACGATCCAGTAGGAGATCGAACGACGGCCAGACAGGGAGCAGAAACTGGAATCTGGCCCTGGTGGAGAGGGCAGTCACCAGCCAGCCCACCGATTTCCATGTGGATCCTGCACCAGAGCGTGGCCAACAGACAGAATGCCTCCACACGGAAAGCTCACAATGTCGATGAAATCATGGTGGGCGCGACAGGGATTGAACCTGTGACCCCACCCGTGTGAAGGGTGTGCTCTACCGCTGAGCTACGCGCCCAAGCTGTCGGTTCGGCCGGTGACCGACGGTGGAAACCACCAGGGCCAGCGGACATTGAAGCCCAGGTCGCGATCCGGAAACCTGGAGGACCGCGCGTGGCCAGACGACGCTTGCGGCAAAAGCCTTACCCGGCCTTTCGGAAAAGTGCAACTGGCTCCGTCGAGACAAACAGGCAAAATCACGCGAACCGCGAAGCCAGGCCCCGCATTCAGGAACGGACGGCTGAAATGATCACTTGGCTGACGACCAGGCCGACACGGTGCGCGATCTCACGTGCAGGCCGATCCGGGTGTCACGGCCCCGGCGGTCCCCCCATTGTGACCCAGTCGTGATCCGGACCCGCCGCCACGATCCGCTGCACCACACGGTCTGGCCGAACCAGACACACCTGCTCGAAGGCAATGGGCACCAACTCACCCTGAACGGCACTCAGCAGCTCGCCCGGCCGAAGCAGGAAATCCGGATTGGAGGGCCGGCCGAAACGGACGTTGCCCACGGCAAAGGTCTCGTAGATCAGGAGCCCGTGCGCACTGACCGCCCGGATGATTGCCGGCAGAATGGGGCGCCACAGATAGTTCGTCACCACCACCCCGTCGAAGACACCCTCCCCGAAGGCCGGGGCCGTACCGCTCTCGAGATCGGCCTCGACAATCTCGACGCCGTCCCGGCCCGCCAGATCCGCCAGGCCGCGGACCTCCCGGTCAACCGCAACCACGCGATGGCCACGCCCCATCAGCCAACGGACATGCCGCCCACGCCCCGCCGCGACATCGAGAACCCGCCCGCCCGGCGCAATCCCGGAGGCGAAACGGACGATCCAGTCGGATGGCGCCGAAAGGGCCTCTTGAGCTTCACGCGGATCGGGCATCGGTTCTCCAATTGTCATTCAGGTATCCATCGCCATATAAGGGCACATGTCCACCACCACCACATCGCAGGCACCGTCCGGCTCCGGACTCCAGGGCGAACTCGAGCTTGTCAAGATGAACGGTCTTGGCAACGAGATTGTCGTGGCTGATCTGAGAGGCCGCAAGCAGGTCCTCCAGCCGGCCCAGGCACAGGCGATCGCCCAGACGCCGCAATGGCATTTCGACCAGCTCATGGTCCTGCACGACCCGCGGACACCGGGCACCGACGCCTTCCTGCGCATCTATAACAATGACGGATCGGAAGCTGGCGCCTGTGGCAACGGCATGCGGTGCGTTGGTCTCACGGTTGCCAAGGCAAGCGGTAGGCAGAAGCAGCGCTACGAGACGGCAGCCGGTTTTCTTGATGTCACCGTGGCAAGCGCCCAGCTCATCTCCGTCGACATGGGGGAGCCGCGTTTCCGCTGGGACGAAATTCCGGTGACGGAACCGTTCCACGACACCCGCACGATCGAGTTGCAGATCGGCCCCATTGATGCACCGGTTCTGCACTCGCCATCGGCAGTGAACATGGGCAACCCGCACGTCATCTTCTGGGTGGATGACGTGGAGGCCCATGACCTCGCCCGGCACGGTTCCCTGCTTGAGAACCATCCTATTTTCCCGGAAAGGGCCAACATCTCCCTGGCCCGGATCCTGTCACGCACCGAGATCCGCATCCGCACCTGGGAGCGTGGCGCAGGCCTGACCCAGGCGTGCGGGTCGGCAGCATGTGCAGCTGCCGTCGCCGCCGCCCGCAAGGGCTACACGGAGCGCAAGGTGACGGTGCACGTCCCCGGCGGCCCCCTCCAGATCCATTGGCGTGACGACAACCATGTCATCATGACCGGTCCGGCAGTGGTCGAGCATTCGGGCCTCTATGCGCTCACCGCGCCAACCGCTGGCCAGTGAGTGGAACCATGGCTGCGCGCGTCATCAGCTTGGGTTGCCGCCTGAACACGTTCGAGGCCGAGGTCATGACAGGCACCGCCGACAAGGCGGGCCTCGATGACGCGGTCATCATCAACACCTGCGCTGTCACCGCCGAGGCCGTCCGCCAGTCGGCCCAGACCGTGCGGCGCGCGCGGCGCGAAAACCCGGACGCGAAAATCGTGGTAACGGGCTGCGCCGCCCAGATCGACCCGGACCGCTTTGCCGCCATGGCCGAGGTCGATCACGTTGTCGGCAACGGCCTGAAGACCAGTCCCGCGCTGTGGCAGAGCCTGTCGGACGGCCTGGGCGAGCGCGTACTCGTCGACGACATGACTTCCGTCCAGGAAACCGCGGGGCACCTCATCGAGGGCTTCGGCGCCCGCCAGCGCGCCTATGTGCAGGTGCAGAACGGTTGCGATCACCGTTGCACGTTCTGCATCATCCCCTATGGCCGCGGCCCCTCCCGCTCCGTGCCAGCCGGTGAGGTTGTGCGCCAGACGCGGAAGCTGGTGGAAGGCGGCCATGCCGAAATCGTGCTGACGGGCGTGGACATCACCTCATGGGGGCACGACCTTCCCGGCACCCCGAGCCTCGGCAGGCTGATCCGCCAGATCCTGACCCATGTGCCGGAATTGCCACGTCTGAGACTATCATCGATCGACTCCATCGAGGCCGACGATCACCTCATGCAGGTGCTGGCCGAGGAAGAGCGGTTCATGCCGCATCTTCACCTGTCCCTGCAGGCCGGTCACGATCTCACGCTCAAGCGCATGCGCCGCCGCCATCTCACCGCCGATGCGCGCCGCTTTTGCGAGGAAGCGCGCCGGCTGCGGCCCGATGTGGCTTTCGGGGCCGACATGATCGCCGGTTTTCCGACCGAGACGGAAGAGATGTTCGGCAGCACCATGCGGCACATCGAGGAGTGCGGCATCGCCTACCTGCATGTGTTTCCCTATTCCCCGCGCCCTGGCACGCCCGCGGCCCGAATGCCACAGGTGCATCCCACGATCGTCAAGGAACGCGCCGCCCGCTTGCGACAAAAGGGCACCGAATGCCTCATGCGCCACCTTGATGCCCAGGTTGGCCGGACAGTGCAGGTCTTGATGGAACGTGAGTCGCTCGGTCGAGCCGCCGACTTCTCCGAGGTCAACTTTCCGGAGCAGGCACCCCAGGGCCTTGTCAAAACCAGGGTGACCGGACACGATGGCCGCCGATTGACGGGGGAGTTGGCAGCGTGAGCGATCCACAGGACAGGAAGACCGGTCTCTTCGGCCGACTGTTTGGCGGTCGCCAGGCTCAGGATAAAAAACCTCCGGAGCAAAAGACCGAAGCCCCGACGGCACCAACCGAAACCACCGCTCCCGGCGAACAGGCATTGCCGGAAGAGAGCCCCCTCACACCATCGGAAAGCGACAAGAAGGCACCGCCTGAGCCGGTGCCCGAAACACAATCTGAAGCCCCGCCCCTCGAAGACGAGGTCTCACCTGCTCCCGTGGCCGAGAGCGCGCCTGAGCCATCCGAGGTCGCCGAGCCTGCCCCGAAACAGAGCTGGTTCCAGCGCCTGCGCGGCGGTCTCTCGAAGACATCCGGAAAGCTCTCCGAAGGCATCACCTCGCTATTCTCGAAGCGCAAGCTCGACGGCGCTACCCTTGAAGACCTGGAAGATCTGCTGATCCAGTCCGATCTGGGTGTCGATACCGCAATGCGGATCACCGAAACCATCTCCAAGGGACGCTTCCAGAAGGGGATCTCCGCCGAGGAGGTCAAGACCATCCTTGCGACAGAGGTCGAACAGGTATTGCGCCCCGTCGCCAGACCTCTGGAGATCGACCGCAGCCACAAACCGCACGTCGTGCTCATGGTCGGGGTCAACGGGACCGGCAAGACCACCACCATCGGCAAGCTGGCACAAAGGTTCCACAACGAAGGGCTCAGCGTCATGCTGGCGGCCGGCGACACCTTCCGGGCGGCCGCGATCGACCAGCTGAAGGTCTGGGGTGAGCGGACAGGCGCTCCCGTGATTGCCCGCAACGTGGGTGCAGATGCATCCGGTCTGGCCTAC
>JBKDZY010000830.1:0-2936 GCA_047971765.1 Hyphomicrobiaceae bacterium
GTCGCACACGACCGAAGCACGTTCTTGATGGTGGTGTCGGTCACGTCGAAGGCGATCGTGAACACGCGCACATTGGCGGCCTTGGCCGCGTCGCAGCTTTCGTTCGTGAGCGTGTTGGCCAAGGTGGCGTCGGTGCCATTGTGTTTCGGGTATTTGGGGGATTTGGTATTGGCTCCATCAGTCATGATGATCAGGAACTTCTTGATCGGCTCGCCATTGGCCGACTTGGAAACGCCCGCGCTCTCATCATAAGGCGCCTGCTTGGTGAGCGTCCTCAAGCCCCACATCACACCCGCCGGGATATAGGTTTCGCCGCTGGCGTTCATGTTCGAGATTGCCGACTGCAGAAGCGACCTGTCATCGGTCAACGGCTGAATGGTATTCGAGCAGTCGGTATTCATGAGACCGGGAATGGGGGTCGAATAGCTGCTGTCCTGGACGTTCTCAGGATAATTGCGCGAGCCGACACATCCCTTCCAGGTATAGGTGTTGGTTACCGGAGTGCAGGTATAGACGGGCTCTCCATAGGTGTAATCGCAGACCTCCTGCGTCCCTGTCTGGGGCACACCGTCGTTATAGTAGGTGTAGGTCTCGTTGCGGCAATTGCTCTTCGAGAGGACAGGAGAGACATCACGGCACCAGTTTTCCTGTTCGGAATAGTCGGCGGGGACGCTCAGCCAGGATGCGCCACGCTTGTCGACGCCGACATTCACGTACTGCGCGAACGGCACCAGGGAAAACCGGACAGCACCCGGCTCCGGCGAACGGTCCATCAACGTATCGACAAGGCGTTTCGCGGAATCCTTCAAGGCATCGAGCTTGCTGCCGGACATCGAGCCCGTGTTGTCCAGCGCCAGCGCAACCTCGATCCGGTTGAGGCCGAACTGCACGGTGGCGCCGACATTCAGGTTCATGACGTCGAAGCCCATGACCTGCATGATCGTCGCCTTCACGGTGCCATCGACATCGGCGGTGACGGTACGCGATTCGGGCACGATGTTGATGTTGGTCACCTTCAGGTCGGGTTCATTGACAAGCTGGGACTCGAGGTAGGCATTGAAGGTGGCCTCGACCTCTGCCGTGGTTCCGCCGAGGGCTGCGGTGCGCGCCGCCGCAAGGGCCGCTGCGTCAACGGACGACTGAAGGCGCTGCTGGGCTCCATAGACCCTTGCGCCATCAATGCTCAGCCCCACGGCTCCGATCACGGCAAAAAGCGAAAGCACGAACAAGATGGCCGTAACGCCTCTGGTGTCCTCCTTGAACCGAACGAGCAAGCTTTTCTGCTTCATTATCATTTTCTCGTTTGCACCAATACCCTGTTTTGCTTCGAGCGTTAGCAAACGAAAATTAATGAGCTATTTCCTGAACAGTATTATCGCGAATACTGTTCTCTGCATTCCAGTGAGGTTAACATCCGGGCGCTGATTTTAACTTTTGTTGTCCCAAATGTGGATTTCAGCGGCAGGCGCGCCACCATCCCCGATCCAGGTGGAAATGGTCGTGATGCGCCGGGTTGTAGCTGGGCCCCAGGACGACACGGAAGTACCGGCACGCTCCTTCATGGACGGCGGCGAGGAACTGGCCTGCCGGAGTCGGCCTGCCCCAATCGCGCGTGAGCGAGATCCGGCGTCCATCGGCGAGCGTGAAGCCCCCGATGTCGATGGCATTGGCGGTCGCGTGCTGGCTGCGGTGTCCCGCCAACCGCGCGCTGCCCCGCATGTTGCGGCAGGAGTACGTGCCGAACTGGCTCACTTTGGTCACGCGGGACTTCAGGAACTGCATGGCTGCCGGCTGCACGACCTGGCGCAGCCACATCGCCAATGCCGCCGTCACGCCACACCGAACGACAGCCGCGTGGATGGCGACATCATCGGCCTCGATCAGGTGGACCGCGTTGTGCCAACCGCATCCGGCTTCCTTCGGCTTGTCGGCGATGGGCTTTGCGTTCATCCCCGGAACAGCCAGCGTTCGGGCGCACACCCTGGGGTCAGCATCGACATCCTGCAACTGCCAGTCGAGCAACAGGCCAGGGGGCGCCTCGAGGTCGAGCGGCCAGATATCGGTCAGCCGCGGAACGCCAGGCGGTCGGGCCCATATCAGCAGTACGGCGACTGCGACCATCAGCAGGACCGCCAAAATTGCCTTGCGGAGCGCACCTTGCATGGGTTCCCTGGACCAATTCCGGTAATGCCTGAAGCGGTCTCGCCAATTCGCACTCACGCGCCGTAGCGATCGTGGGCCGGCCAGGCGCTCTGCGGAGGCGGGTCCGGCTGCGATGGCACCACCTGGCCATCTAGTGTGATGATTGATCGTGTCCCATCGGCTCGCCCGTCTTCACCGTGGGGTCGGCCGCTGCCGGACGATGGATCTTGATCCGCGTGACGCGGCGAGGATCGGCTTCCAGCACCTCGAACTCCACGCCGCTTTCATGGAGCAGCAGCTCACCGCGTGCGGGGACGCGGCCAACGCGGCTCACCACAAGGCCGCCGACGGTATCGATCTCGCCTTCCTCGTCGGGTTTCAGCAACTTGACGCCCAATTCGGCCTCCAACTCCTCGATGGGGGTGCGGGCCTGGGCAACAAGGTCGTGGCGGGGATCGACCAGGATATTGGCGGCCTCGACAACGTCGTGCTCGTCCTCGATATCACCAACCACCTGCTCGACAAGATCCTCGATGGTCACCAGGCCATCGGTGCCACCGTATTCATCGACAACCAGCGCAATATGATTGCGGGTCGACTGCATGCGGATGAGCAGATTGATGGCGGGCATGGACGGCGGGATATTCAAGACTGGGCGCATGAGGCCCGAATCCTGGATGGAGACGCCAAGGTCCACCGCGGCCAGCCGCGCCCTGGCTTCCGCAACCTCTCTGGCTTCCGAGGCTGGGTCATCGTGCGTCGGCTATTGTGGTACGTCCGCACCAAGGTAGCCG
>JBKDZY010000831.1:0-2108 GCA_047971765.1 Hyphomicrobiaceae bacterium
CGCGGCATCCGCTGCCGGTGCCGCGGCCACCGACGAGCGCTTCGAGCAGATCCTGCGCATGTTGACGCCAATCGCGAAATACCGGGCGTGCCGCGACAACATCACGGTTGCGACCGGTTCCATGGAGGCGCGCGGCGGCAACGGCTACATCGAGGACTGGCCGAATGCCCGCCTGGTGCGCGATGCGCATCTGGGACTGCTCTGGGAAGGCACCAGCAACATCAACGCGCTCGATGCCGTGCAACGCGCCGTCGGCAAAGTCGGTGCGCACCGTGGCCTGAGGCACGATCTGCGGCGACGCCTCGATGATGCCAGGGAGCTGCCGGGCCAGTTCCGCACGCGCCTGGAAGGTAGTGTTGCCGACGACTTCCGGCTGGCTGAAGAGGTGGCTGCAGATCCGCGCAACGATCGCTTCTGCCGGGTCGCCGCCGGTCAACTCTATCACGCGACGTCGGAGGTTCTGCTTGCCGTCGAGGGGCTCAAACTGGGTCTCGACGGCGGTGATGCCCGGCGCATGTTGCTGGCCCGGCTCGTCCTCGAGCATCGCATGACGGCCAGTGCCCCGAGGAGCCTCGACGGCCTACGCTGGGAAGACGACGTGACCGATCGTCTCCTGAGCGACGATCCCGTTCCATTGGAACGGGCCGTCTCGCTTCTCGTGGCGTGAGCAAAACGGCCAGCCCCGATCATCGCCGCTTGTATTCGGAAAGCGGCGACCGGGCTGGCTACCTGATCCGACTGTAGTCCATGGGACGCAGCAGCTCGGTGCGCATATCAACCATCTTGCCAAGCCAGTCCTGCCTGACCAGTTTACCCAGCGCGACGTCGGTTTCCTGGCGCTCGCGCCAGACCTGCCAGGTTGCCATATCAGCAAAGCGCCTGAGCTCGACACTTTGCATCGTCGGCCCAGGCCCGGCAGCACCGGTGCCAATCAAGGTGTCGAACAGTCCGATCAGCTCGACGCCCTCCATGGCCAACGCGGGCATGATGTGGCTCTGGTAGAACTGGTGATGATCCTCGGAGAGGCCGGGACGAAACCGCATCGTGCGTTGCTCGATATAACCGCGCAGGCGGCCTTTCACATCGTCCATGGACGGCCAGTTGGCGGGTAGCGGCGGGGAGACGCCGGCCCGTTCAAGAATGCTGGTATTTATTTCATCGTTGATGGGATAGAGCGCCTTGGCTCGTGCCTGCGTCAGTTGCCGGTCGGCGCGCAGCTTAACCTGGTAGGCTTCCCAGAAGGCGAGGCTCTCGAACTGGCGCAGTTGCCAGAGCGCGCTGCCTGCGTCCCTGCCGATGCAAATCTCCCAGGCACCAACAAGGACGGAGCCAGCCGCCTCGTAGGCCGGCATCGACGTGGACTGGAAGCCTTCATGGCGCTTGTCGAGCTTGCCGCTTCGCGCGACCACGAGCCTGTGCTGGTAGATCATTCCACCGTCCTCCGATTGGCACTGCGGTCATCTCTCGCGCGACCGAAAGTGCCCGCTGCGAGGTCGCGGGTCCTCAGATGGCGGACTCGGGCAGACCGACGGTCTCGGCGACGGAGAAGCTAATTGCCACGTTGCTTCCGGGATTGATGTCGGCGGCGGTATCAGCGTTGGCTTCGAGGACGACGCCAGACGCATCCACGCGATAGCGACTGGTCTGGCCGAGGAACCCGCTGCTCATGACGACTCCATCCAGGCTATTCATGCCTTCGGCTGCTGGCTGCCCCGCGCGGGACATCCGGATGATCTCGGGCCGAACGGAGACCACGGCTGTCTCGCCCGCGCCGATGGCGTTGGGAAAACGGCAGGACACCATGCGTCCGTCCAGCAGTTTCACTGCGCCCAGTTCCCCGGCACTGACCGTGCCGGCGGTCGTCCCTTTCAGAAGATTGGTTGCTCCCATGAAGCCTGCCACGAAGGCGTCCCGTGGCTCGAAGTACACATTCTGCGGGGTATCGAGCTGAACAAGGCGGCCCTTGTTGATGACGGCAATCAGGTCCGACATCTCCAGGGCTTCGGCCTGATCGTGGGTGACGTAGAGCGCGGTCACGCCGAGGCGCTGCTGCAGGCGCTTCAACTCGGTGCGCATCTCGTCCCTGAGCTTGGCATCGAGGTTGGACA
>JBKDZY010000832.1:0-3362 GCA_047971765.1 Hyphomicrobiaceae bacterium
TTGCGACGCAGCGCAAGCGGGAGAAGCTCGCTGCACAGATCACATGGCTGATCAACAAGCATGAACTGCAGGCAACCGACCTGCGCAAGCACGAGCGGATCGTGCCGCGCAACCAGGAAGCGACACTGATCCTGGGCGACGGCTCAAAGGTGATCTGCAAGATCCTCGACGTGTCGGTCTCGGGCGCGATGCTCGAAACATCGGTCAAGCTGCCGATCGACAGCCAGGTGCATATCGGAAAACTGCGCTGCCGTGTCGTTCGGCACCACGAAGCCGGCATCGCTGTCCAGTTCGCAGACATTCAACAGCCGACGGCATTGCGGCGCTATTTCGGCTGACGGCTGATGGTGGTGGGGAACAGGTCGTCGGTTCTTGCGTTTTCTAGTGGTTCGAGGTGCGTGTGATGTGGGCGAGTTTCAAGTCGGGTGCAGTTATTGTCGGGGTGGCGTTGGCGTTCGGAGCGAGCGGGCAGGCGGGTGCGGTGGAGCGCATGGCCAGTCTGGGCCCGAGCAAACCTAAGTCGGCCTTCATGCGGATCTACCGGGCAACTTTGCCCCCGTTCGGGTATGTCCGGTTCTGCCATGCATTCCCGGGCGAGTGTGTTGCCAGCCGCATGGAGCACAGCGGCAGAGTCAGGGCGACGCCTGCGAAAATGAGTGAGCTCGATCTCATCAACCGGCACGTCAACCGCACCATCCAGCCCGTCACCGATATGGAGCTCTACGGCGAGATCGAGCGGTGGGTGCTGCCCAAGGACCGTGGCGACTGCGAGGACTACGCTCTTCTGAAACGGCACATGTTGATCGCGCGCGGCTGGGAGCCCGGCACGCTGCTGATCACGGTGGTGCGCGACGAGAAGGGCGAGGGGCACGCGGTGCTCACCGTGCGCACGAACAAGGGCGACTACGTGCTCGACAACAAGACCGACGAGATCCGGTTGTGGTACGAGACCCCCTATCAGCTCGTGATGCGCCAGTCCTACATCGATCCCAATGTGTGGCTGTCGCTGGAGCCTGGCGAGCACAGGCGGGACAACGCACCGCTTGCTGGCATGCGGGACTCCAACCCCTGATGCAGGCCAATGGTGGCAAAGCCGGAACCGGTTTTGCTCGCCTTGCGCTCACGGACTGCATCCGGGCTAACGGCCTGGTCCTTCGCGGGCGTGATATTGGCTTGCCTGAGCCGCAGTCGCGGCCTGCGCATTTCCACGCAAAGCGGAAACGCCCTGATTGACCCTGCGTATGCTGGACGAAACAGAAACGCCCCCAGATCACGGTCTGGGGGCGTCTCGTCGTTCTGGCCTGCCGACAGCCTGGTCGTTGGTCTTCAGTGTCAATTGCGCCTGATCTTCAGGCCGGTGGCATAGCGCTTCCAGCGCTTGTTGTAGTCATCGACGCTCCAGGCGTTGAAGGCGCGCTCGTCGTCCGTCACGTCGCGCACGACCTTGCCGGGCGTTCCCATGACGACAGCGTTGGGCGGAATCTTCTTGCCCGGAGGAACGAGGGCGCCGGCGCCGATCATGGCGCCTTCGCCGATTTCTGCGCCGTTGAGAACCACGGCTCCGATGCCGATGAGGGCGCGGTTGCCGATGGTGCATCCATGCAGGATCACGCCGTGTCCGACAATCACGTCCTCGCCGATCGTCAACGGCACGCCCGGATCTACATGCAGGACGGCATTTTCCTGGATGTTCGACCGTGCGCCGATGCGGATCTCGTCGTTGTCGCCGCGGATGGTTGCACCGAACCAGACGCTGACCTCGTCACCGAGATGCACCCGTCCGATCACGTGCGCCGTGGGGGCGACCCAGAAGCGGCCGCTTTCAGGGGTGACCACTTTCCATTCGTCAAGATCGCAGATGGGCATGATGGCCAGTGGCTTTCCAGGTTGGGCGTTGGATCAGGATGGCGGGGCGGTTCACGCATCGTCTTCGAGGTCGATGTCGAGAATGGTCATGGTGAGCTGGTAGCAGGTTTCGCCGTCGTCGATATCCTTCGAGACCACGCCGAGGAACTCGTTGTTGAGGTAGACCTCGGCGGCGTCGGCTGCCTTCTGTCGTCCACGGATTTCAATGGATTTGTTTCCAAACAGCTTCCGCAGATAGGCTTCGACGCTTTTGAGCTCATCCGCGCTTACGACATTAAGCTTTGCCACTTGCCCTCGCTTTCATTGGCAGCTCGATGCTGCACTTGCTTGTTCGTGTTGGTCTTGATCGTTCCGGCTTGTTCATTGTTCTTCATCGCTGGCACACGCACGACCGGTGGCATTTCCAGGATTGGACGCCCGATCCTGTCCTGCTGCCAGTCCTGTCCAGTTGTGCCAGCCTTGCGCGTGCGACAAATGCCTCACGTTCTGCGTGTTGGCGGCTGGCGGATGCCTGCGGGCATTCGTCAGCAGCAGCCACAATCGTCTGGCAGGAGCCTCTGATCCATGGTCAACGCCGGCTCGGGGCAGGTGCTGTCTCCCACGATGCGGGCCGGCACACCGGCGACGGTCTTGTTGGCAGGCACGTTCTTGAGGACCACGGACCCGGCGGCGACCTTCGAGCAATGGCCGACCTCGATGTTGCCGAGCACCTTGGCGCCTGCGGCCAGCAGCACGTTGTCGCCGATCTTGGGGTGGCGATCCCCCGTTTCCTTGCCGGTCCCCCCCAGGGTCACGTCGTGAAGCATGGAGACGTTGTCGCCGACCACCGCGGTCTCCCCGATCACGATGCCGTGGGCGTGGTCAATGAAGATCCCCATTCCGATCCGTGCAGCCGGATGAATGTCAACCGCGAAGATCCGGCTTGATTGGCTCTGGAGGTAGAGGGCGAAGTCGCGGCGGCCCTGCTCCCACAGTTCGTGGGCAAAGCGGTAGGTGACCAGGGCGTGGAAGCCCTTGAAATAGAGTAGTGGCTCCATGAAACGGCTGCAGGCCGGGTCGCGGTCGACCACTGCCGCGAGATCAGCCCGGAAGGCACGGCCAAGCTCGGGCTTGGACTTGATGACGTCGGCGAAGACCTGGTTGATCAGGCCCGCATCGACATCGGAATGATCCAGGCGCTGGGCCAGACGATGGCAGACTGCATCTTCCAGCCGGTCGTGGGACAGAATTGTCGCGTAGATGAAACCACCAAGAGCGCGTTCGCTCGACACGGCCCGTTCGGCTTCATCGCGTATAGAGGCCCAGATCGGGTCAACAGAGTGAATCTGCTCGTTTAAACGCGTGCTATTTGCCAGCATGATCAAACTCCTGGTCTCACGGTTCTTATCGTGCGCTGGTCCTGGCATCCAACGTTCAGCGCTTCACTCTCGACACACCTGTTCGAGGTAAATGGCCACTGGCTCCAAGTCAATCCGTCCATCGGAGCAGCCTCGGTC
>JBKDZY010000833.1:0-6431 GCA_047971765.1 Hyphomicrobiaceae bacterium
CCAGCCTTCAGGCGGCGGCTATCGAGTTCTGACATTATACGGGCGCGCTCGTCATCTGTGAGCGCCGCCCAACCGGCAATCTCATCTATCGTGCGAAAGCAGCCGCAGCACTGCCGCGTGACCGGATCGATCGTACAGATGTTGTTGCATGGTGTTTCCATGGCGTTCCGCGCGTCGCAATATGGTCAAGACTGCCTTCGGTCCCATTATTCCACGAAGGATGTTCATAAAGAGCAAGCAAAGCACAATTTAGGCCGCAACCACCGCGAACACAATTCTCCCTTCGCGCGAACGCCAATCAACTTGGCGGCATCGTGGACCCGTCCTAGCGTCACGCTGCGCCAGCGCGTGTACGTGGCTTGAGCCGGGAGGACCGCCTGAGGTGGGAGTGCCCGCGGTCAGAGGCGTTCACCACCGGATTTGGCACCAATCCCTCGCCTTTGCGGTGACGCTCATGCCCAAGCGGCTGCAGCGGTGGCACGGCCTGCAACACCCTTTTGCTTGGCAGATGAACGATTGCTTCCGTTCCCTTGCGCAGCTCTGATTTCAGCTCGAACTGCCCTCCATGCAGCTCGACCAGGCTTTGCACGATCGGCAATCCCAGTCCGGTGCCCCCCTCCGCGGTCTGATGAGCCAATGAACCCTGACCGAACGCTTGCAGGACCTTCGGGATTTCATCCGCAGGGATACCCGGACCGCTATCCTTCACCGACAGCACCTGGCTGCCGCCAGCGCCCTGCCGCACGCTTACCGTGATAACCCCGCCCTTCGGGGTGAACTTCAGCGCATTCGACAGCAGGTTGAGGCAGACCTGCCGGATGGCCCGCTCGTCCACCCAGATCTGCGGCAGCGCGTCGTCGAAATCGAAATCGAACTTCAGCCCCTTGCTCTCTGCACGCAACTTCAGAAGACCATAGCAGTCCTCCGCAATATTGATGAGGCGCGCAGGCTCCTCGTGCAACTCGTAGCGCCCCGCCTCGATGCGCGACAAATCCAGGATCTCGTTGATCAACTCCAGCAGATGACGCCCGCTGGTATGGATGCTGTTGGCGTAGTCCTTGTATTTCGGATTATCGAGCGGTCCCAGCATCTCCGAGTGCATCACTTCGGAGAACCCGAGAATGGCATTGAGCGGTGTTCGCAACTCGTGACTCATCGTGGCCAGGAAGCGGGATTTCGCGACGTTCGCCCCCTCGGCCCGCCGCCGCGCCTCGTCCGAGATCGCCTTCTCCTTCTCGAGTTCGGCGATCAGCGCATCCTTCTCGCCCCGGAACTCCAGCATCGCCAGTGCGGTGGAGTTGAGCCCCTTGGCCAGGAAAATGAAATACACGTGCACACCGACCGCCATCGACGCCATGGCCCAATAGAACGGATCCCCAAGCACGACGAGACGGGTGACGACGGCAATCGTCATCGGGGTGGTGCCGACATACAGGATCGGCATCACGCTCGATGCGAACGTCATGCGGATGGCAAGCACCACGATCAAGGATGCGAAGATGAAGACATGGCTGGCCGGGTCGGTTGTCCCGTAGCCGACCAGCGCAAACCCCGCCCACACGAAGCCGCCGACGGCCTCCGCCAGCATCAGCCGCCGCGTCCACAATTTGACATCGACATCCGACCGGGGAGCCGCAAGGAAGCGTCGGCACAGCTCCAGCAGCGAGACCTTCGCGAAAATGACCAGCAGAAGCCAGGCGATGGCCTCCCCGATCGGCGCCCAGAACATCGAAGCCAGCGCGAACAGCACCGCGAGGAGCTGAATGGTTGCAATGGCACCAAGCTCGTTGCGCACAAACATCGAAAGCAGTTCGTAGCGGAATTCCGGCTTGATCTCGCCGCCCTGCACCAGCCGTTCCCGGGCGGCCTTGACCTGATTCGGCACGCCCCCCAGGCCTTCCCGCCCAACAAGGCGGGGTGCCTTGGTGGAAGTCCCGGCAATGGAGGCAGCAGGATTCACGAGTTCAGATCCCAGACACAAGGCGCATGGGCCACATCGGCACCCTGAAACCGCCAACCACAGACCACGCATGCATTCCCATGGTTAACCTGCTGCAAATAAACTAATTACTCGTTACCTGATTGTCTCGGATTTGAAATATCCGCAGCCATTTCGGCCGGCCATCAAACACCAGCAACAAATTGAAAACAAATATTTTTCAAGAATTCCGCGCATCACGTGAAGCACCGCGACCGACCATCCCGGAACGATGCGATAAGAAGTTAAAAACATTGACGATATTGCAGATGCTCCCCACGCGACAAAATACGCCCCGGCCAACAATAGAGCCGTGAACGGACTGCCCGCGCCAGCGCCACAGCCAACCGTCATTTCACCAGCAGTCCGGCGATCGAGGTCTCACCCCGCATCTCGCCATCCCCACGCTGGTGATCCCACTGCCGGTGGCCAGTCATCCTTGCACCCGCAATTCTGTTTCTCTACCGTTCGAACAGATCACACCCCTACCGCACGCACGGATGCCAACGATGGAGCACCCCACCATGAAGATCATCGAGACACGCATGGCCCCCAATCCCAGGCGCGTGAGGATTTTCCTGGCGGAGAAGAGCATCAAGGTCGACTACGAGGAGGTCGACCTGATGAAAAAGGAACTCAAGACTCCCGAGATGACCCGGCTGAACCCGACCCAGAGGGTGCCAATCCTTGTCCTTGATGACGGCACACCCATCTCGGAAACCATGGCGATTTGCCGCTACTTCGAGGAGATCAAGCCCGAGCCCGCCCTCTTCGGCCATTCCGCTATCGGCAAGGCCAACGTCGAAATGTGGAACCGGCGCATGGAACTTGACCTGTTGACCAGTGTTGCACAGGTCTTTCGACACCTGCACCCGGCCATGAAGCACCTCGAGGTGCCGCAGGTGAAGGATTGGGGAGAAGCCAACAAGGACAAGGTCATGAGCGCGCTTGCCATGCTTGACCTCGCCCTTTCAGGCAACACGTTCGTCGCGGGCGACGAGTACACGGTCGCCGACATCACCGCGCTGGTCGCCGTGGACTTCATGAAGCTGGCCCGCCTCGCCGTGCCCGACAGCATGGCCAACGTCAAACGCTGGCATGAACAGGTCTCCGCCCGGCCCAGCGCCAAGGCCTGAGGAAATTCCCTGCAGGTGGTGCCGGGTCCGCTCCCGCACCACCGGACCGACCGGGCATTGAAAGCGAAACGGAACAGCACCATGAGACTTACGGTTGTCGGTTGCGGCGATGCTTTCGGCTCCGGCGGCCGCCTGCAGACCTGCTATCACTTCGAGAGTGCCGGCCAGCGTTTCCTCATTGATTGCGGCGCAACGGCGGTGATCGGGCTGAACCGCCTCGGCCTTGATACCAATTGCGTCGGTACCATCATCATCTCGCATCTCCACGGCGATCATTTCGCCGGGCTCGTGTGGTGGATGCTGCATTCCCAGCACGTGGTCAAACGCACAACACCACTCACCATTATTGGCCCTCCGACCGTCGAAGCCCGTTTCCAGGCAGCCGCCGAGGCCCTCTTCCCGAAGTCCACCACGGTTGCCCTGCGGTTCCCCATGATCTTCCGGGAAATAACGGCGGCGACACCCCTGGATGTACCGGAAATCGGCCGCCTCACGGCCTACGAGGTGAAGCACCCGTCAGGCGCGCCGTCTCACGCACTGCGCCTGCAGACCCCCACCCGGACCATCGCCTTTTCGGGCGACACCGAATGGGTCGACGCACTCGTGCCTTGCGGAAAGGAGGCCGACCTCTACATCATGGACTGCTACGCCTGGGACGGAAAAATCCCCTTCCATTTGAGTTGGGAAACAATCCGCGGCAACCTCCCACACATCGCCGCCAGGAAAACCATGCTGACCCATATGAGCGCGCCGATGCTCCAGCGCAGCCGCGAGGCCACCGGCCCAGGCGTCTTTCTGGCCGAAGACGGGCTGGTCGTCGACATCTAGTGTGGCGGTTCTGAAGTTCGCTCCATCATATCGGCGGACGTTGCAAGCGAACCTCGGAACATGACGCCACACTAAGCCAATGATATCGCTCGTGTCCTTATCGACCGCGAAGTTCGTACGAATGCGCAATTTGAACTGGCGAACTTCGCGGTCGGGACACTAGTCCGATTCCGGCAAAGCCTCGTTAGGTCTAATCGCCCGGCACCGGCATACGGGGCCTCCGCCTTCGGAAGGTGACCGCATGCCCAAATCACTCGATGATCTTCTTCGGGACATTCACGACTGCCGCCGATGCGTGGAATCGCCCATCGGCAAACCGTTGCCCCATGAGCCTCGCCCGGTGCTGCGTGCATCAGCAACAGCCCGTATCGCGATTGCCGGACAGGCGCCGGGAACCCGCGTCCACGCATCCGGCATACCGTTCACCGATCCATCGGGAGACCGCCTGCGCCAGTGGATGGGGGTCACAGAAGACGAGTTCTACGACACGTCGCGCGTCGCCATCATCCCCATGGGGTTCTGCTTTCCGGGACTGGATGCCAAGAAAGGCGATCTGCCGCCACGCCGCGAGTGCGCCCCCATGTGGCGGGACAAGGTCTTCACCCTGCTGCCGCGGGTCGAGCTCATCCTGCTGATCGGCCAGTACGCCCAGCGCTGGCATCTCGACAAAGCCGAGATCAGGGGTGGCCTCACCGCAACAGTCGTCCGCTTCCATGAAACCATGCCAACAGACGGGCATAAGCGCACACGCTGCCGATCGCACCCCCGGCACATCCCGCTACCGCATCCATCCTGGCGCAACAATGCCTGGATCAAACGCAATCCATGGTTCGAGGCGGACGTTATCCCTTACCTGCAACAGGAAGTCCGCCGTCTCCTGTCACCCTGAGGGGCCACGCCTCTCCGGCAAGCGCCCGGAACCATCTTTACAAGCCGACAAAGGCGGCCTAAAGCCACAACCGATGGGCGGTTAGCTCAGTGGTAGAGCGCCTCGTTTACACCGAGGATGTCGGGAGTTCGACCCTCTCACCGCCCACCACCTTTCCATGACCCAGGCGTTTCCACCGCCAGCGGCGACACCCGCGCCAAACCGCCTCCATCCCTCTTGACCGAAGTGCCCCCATCCTGGGGAACAAGGGCCGCGCGAGCCTGCTTCATTGCGCCCGCCGAAGTTGCTCTCAATTTGCAGGCCTTAATCCTTTACCGAGTTGAATGAAAAAGCGTTTCTACCCACAAAAACAAAGACGAATTTGTCTTTACTGCCCTGTCGCCGTCAAACGAATCGGTATCTTGTCGCCGTTCACCGGAAGTGACGTGCGAGCGGCAGGAGACGAATGCAGACACAACGGCAAATTGCAATGCTTGTCGGCAGCGCGGTCGCCGTTTTGATGGTTGCAGTGACCGTCGCGGCGGTCATGCTGTCGAGCGCTTCACCATCAGATCCGGGAACGGAATCGTGGCCCTCCGCGATGGGCCATGCGCCGGACAGACGAGCAACGGCCGCCAATATCGTGACCGGAGCGCTGCCACCGCTGGCGCCCAGCCTTGCGACGCCCGACCAGCAGCCCGGTGCACTTCGTGGCCGCCTGGCCTTCATCCCGCCCGAGTCCAGTTTCCTTCCCTCCATCCAGGATGAGCCGGCAGCCGACCCAGCCGCGCCGGATCAGGAGTTGACGCTCAAGCCGACACTCGAACCGGAATCGCCCGTCCTCGACCCATGGTCGACGAACGTGCAATCCCTGCCCACACCACGCCCACCAACGCCGAAAGCGAAAGCCAAGGCCGAGACGGACACCCCGGCGATTGCCAACCAGTCGCGCCGCAGGCCTCCCCCGTCGAAACCGCACCGGCGCAACCGCAGCTACTCCCTCGGCGAGCGACTGGCTGAAATCTCACCCGCCGCCACTGGGCGCCTGATGGCCTATTTCAAGAGTTCGGATGTCCCCTGGCCGCCTTCCGAAGTGACGTTGATCGCCCTTAAGAAATCCCGCAAGCTTGAACTCTACGCCCGCTCGGAAGGCGCACCATGGAAGTTCGTGCACAGCTACCGCGTGCTGGCCGCCAGCGGCAGGGCTGGGCCCAAGTTGCAACGCGGCGACCGGCAAGTGCCCGAGGGCATCTATCGCATCAGCTATCTCAACCCCAACAGCGCCTATCACGTCTCGTTGCGTGTGAACTACCCCAATGCCTTCGACCGTAGAATGGCAAACGTCGATGGCCGCAAGGATCTCGGCGGTGACATCATGATCCATGGCAAGAATCGCTCCGCCGGCTGCCTTGCAATGGGCGATACCGCAGCCGAGGAGTTGTTCGTGCTGGCCGCCAAGGTCAAGCTGTCCAACATCAAGGTCATCATCGCACCACAGGACTTCCGCGAGAACAGCCTGCCCATCATCCCGGCAAGCCAGCCACAATGGCAATCCGCGCTCTATACGGAGATTGCATCGGCCTTGGCGAACTACAAGAAGCCTCCAAGTCCGGGCCTGCTG
>JBKDZY010000834.1:0-9738 GCA_047971765.1 Hyphomicrobiaceae bacterium
AAGCCGATCTCGAAGGTGCTGGTCGCCTATGACGGCGGCGCCTCGGCGATGAAGGCTGTCGATCACGTCGCCCGCAGCCCGTTGTTCCAGGGACTGGCGGTACATGTGGTGACGGTCGGCAGTGCCACGCCGGAGGTGACAAAGGGCCTTGAAGATGCCAGGGCGATGCTGAAGGCAGCCGGGATTGAGGCCGAAACGTCGGTCCTGCCCGGCCAGCCGGAAACCACCTTGGCCAAGCTGGTGGAGGAAGCGCAATTCGACATGCTGGTGATGGGCGCCTATGGCCACAGCCGCATCCGCAGCCTGATCATCGGGTCCGTCACCACCGCCATGATCCGCGCCTGCAGGGTGCCCATCGTCCTGGTGCGGCAGGCCGTGTCCGATCCGGCATCCGCGCGGTCGAGGCGGCGCTGCGACGCATCAAACAGGACAAGATCGGCTGGTGCGGCAGTTGTGGCGCATTCACCGGCGAAAGGCGTCTCGATCTTGACCCGACCCTCGTGCGGTGTGCATCGGCTGCGCAAGCTGAGCAGGGTCGGGGTGCCTGATCAACAGGACCACGGAAACAGAACCGACAGCCTGATAACCAGGCTCCCTGGATGACCCGCAAATAGACCCAGCCCCCGCATTCAGCGAAGAGCACGCCCCGTGCAGGCTAAGTATCCGTATTTATTTGATTTTCTTGGTGGGTGTACAAGGACTCGAACCTTGGACCCGCTGATTAAGAGTCAGCTGCTCTACCAACTGAGCTATACACCCGTGCCGTGACGTTTCGGCTGCCAAGGCCGGTTTGTGTAACGGAATTGATCCGCCATGTCCAGGACCGCAGACGCCCGTACGCAGCTTTTTTCTGCCTACCTCGAGACGATGTGCCTGGCGCCCCCGCGAATTGGTCCGAAAAGCGGCTGAAAACCGATGCGTCAGGCGCAGGGCGGAGCGCCCACGATGCCGTCGGTTGCGGACCTGGGGACAATGGCGCCGCGATGCTGGATCACGATCCCAGCCAGCCGATTGCCCGCATCGCCGGCCAACGCGGGCGGCCCACCGGACAACCGCGTGGCCAGGTAGGCGGCGTTGAAGCTGTCTCCGGCCGCTGTCGTGTCCACCGGCGCGATCACCACAGGCGGACGGACGTGGTACAGGCCGACACCGGGTTCGCCGCACAAGGCACCCTCGGCGCCGAGCTTGACGGCAACCTCCGTGACGCCGAAGGCGCTGAGCCGTTGCAGGGTCTGGTCGGTGGATGTGTCGTCCCAAAGCGCGGCTTCGTCGTCGAAGGTCGGCAGCGCCACGTCAGCCAATCGCCAGAACCGCTCCATGACAGCCCGGGCACGGTCGGCATCGCCCTTCCAGCCGCGCGGGCGGTAGTTGCCATCCATGGCGATGGTTGCGCCGGCGACGCGAGCCTCTGCGAGAAGCTCGGCGAAACGTTCGAGTCCGGCAGGCGAATAAAGCGACAACGTGATGCCACTGAAATACGCCAGAGGCGCGGAGCGGATCGCGCGGCCCAGCCGATCATTCAGTCCACGGTCATGGTCGAACACCTCCCGGGCCGGAGCGGTGTCCCGCCAGTAGTTGAACGAGCGTTCTCCGGCCGGTGAGGTCTCGATCAGGTAGAGGCCGGGCATCCGGTTGGCGCGAATGTCGATGCAGTCCGTGAGAATGCCTTCGGACCGCGCCAGATCGCAGATGCTGGCGCTGTAGGCGTCATCGCCGAGTGCCGTTGCGTATCGCACCGGTGTCCCGCAGCGGGCGAGATAGACCGCCGTGTTGAATGTGTCCCCGCCGAAGGCCATGTCGTAGCGCCCATCGTTGCCACGGCTGAGTTCCACCATGCATTCCCCGATGCAAAGCGCGGGCGTGCCGGTGGTGGATGGGTTCGTCATGGGGAATATCCGGTGGTCATGGGGTGGCGCTTTCGAAATCGGAAGGCCCAGTGTGCACCGATTTTCTCAGCTTCGGCCATCGGGACCGTTTCACCGTCCGGCCGGAGGCCGATACGGCGCGCGAACGCAAACCAGCTACTGCGTTTCCGTGTTGAACGGAAATGCTCAGGCTGCACCCTGCTGCCGGGTAAGCCGCGCGAGGCTCTCCTCGATGGCAGCGACAAGCCGGTCGGCATCGTCGAGCGTGGTTCGGTGATTGACAATCGCTGCGCGGATCACCGGCCGACCCGCAATGGTCGTGACCGAGGGCGCTGCAATGCCGCGCTCCTGCAGATCCATGACGATCTCGGGCACCAGGGTATCGCTGTCGGGATGGGTCAACCCCAGGCACACGATATTGAGCGCAACCGGTGCCCGCAGCTCCAGTGCATCCGAGTCCGATGACAGGGCGGCGATGCGTTGGGCGACCTCGCAGCAGTGTGCAACAGCGTTGCCGATGCGGTCCGCCCCGTGGACCGAGAAGGTCAGCCAGATCTTGAGCGCACGGAAGGATCGCGAGAGGTCCGGTCCGAGATCGCATGGCCATGTCTCGCCAGCGGCGAGGCCGCGGGGAAGGCGGGCCAGATAGCTGGCGGGCGCCGCGAATGTGTCGCGATGATGTTTGGCGTCACGCACCAGCAGCAGCCCGGCATCATAGGGAACCTGGCCAAGTTTGTGGAAGTCGAACGCGACAGAGTCGGCATCCGAGATCCCTGCGAGGTGCGGTTTCAGTGCGGGTGAGAGCGCCGCCATGGCCCCGAATGCGCCGTCGACGTGGAACCAGAGCTGCTCCTGCCGGGCAAGAACGGCCAGCTCTGCAAGCGGATCGATTGCCCCGGTATTGACGGTGCCAGCGGTGCCCACCACGAGAAACGGCATCAGGCCGGCAGAGCGGTCAGCGGTGATGACCTCGGCAAGCTGGGCGGTATCCATGCGTCCCGTTTCGTCGGTTTCAACGCAGCGCAGGTTGTCGGAGCCGATGCCGCCGAGTTCAAGTGCCTGGGCGATGCAGCCATGCGCCTCGGCAGACGTGTAGGCGACAAGCCGCGCGTCGGCACCACCAAGTCCCGTTTGCCGGACCCGGTGTCCCAGTGCCTTGTCGCGCGCGGCCAGCACGGCAAGGAAGTTCGCCATCGACGTTCCGGTCACCAGAACACCGGATGAGGTGAGGGGAAAGTCCAGCATCTCGGCAGCCCATTTGACGATCTGCCGTTCGATATCGATGCCGATGTGGTTCCGGCCGCCGCAGTTGGCGTTGAGCCCGGCAGCCAGCATCTCGGCCAACATGCCGTCCGGCGTTCCGCCACCGTGCACCCAGCCCATGAACATGGGGTGTGTATTCCCCGTCGCATAGGGCTTGATGGAGCGATCAAAGATGGCGAGCGTATCGGCGAGCGGTTGCGCCGAGCGCGGCAGCGGGCTCTCGAACTGCGTGCGAACGCCCTCTGGCGCCGGCTGCCACACCGGCTGGTCGCGAAGCGACGAGAGATGCGAGATCATCATGTCGAGCGCGCGCATGCCCGACGCCCTGAAGTCCTGCCAGTCCACGGGATCCAGCGACGCCGATCCGCCGGAGGTGAGCGCAGCATGCGCGGGGATCGAGGTGTCGCCCTCCTGTCGCGCAATCAGCGCCCATTTGCCGAGAACGACATCGAGATCCTGCGAGGTGATGAGAAGCGCGGCTTCGAGCGTGGAGCCCTCGCGAATGCGCCGCGCGACGCGTGTCGCAACCTGTGCACCGATCGTGAGCCGTAGCACCACGCGGTCGCCGAGTTGAACGGGCTGCCCGACGTGACAGATCCGCTCCAGAATGGATGGCGTGCCGTTGGCTTCGTCCTGGGCTTCGTTGGTCCGCAGGCGTTCATGAATGCGCCTGCCCCGCTCCAGGGCGTCAGGCCCACGACCGACCGTCACGCAGACGATCCGCGGCAGCCCCGCAGCGTCTGCCGGGTAGAGCGCGCCAGCGCCGAGATGCGCGACGACCTTCTCCTGTGCGAGTCTTGCGAACGCATCGGTGATCGCGGCACGGGTCACGGGTTCGATCGCATGATAGCGCTCGAGTTCCGAAAGGGCGGCTGTCCAGCGCATCAGCAGCCCGACGTTGGCATGGGCCGTCAGCGAAGGGGCACTCCAGGCGGAAAGGCCGTCGGGCCAATCGGTTTTGGCCGAGAAGTTCGCAAGGCCGCGTGGTGGTGGCGCGCCGTTCTCGCGCAGCCGCTGGGCAATGGTGGCGGGCACCAGCAGGGCGCCGCTGAATGGTGGGCCCGCGGCCAGCTTCGAGCCGGTGATCATGACCAGGAAGCCGTTCTCCTGGTCGGAACGCAGAAGCTCCTCGCCGACCCGCAGTTGGCAGGCATCGACCACCACCATGATGCGCCCTGGCGCCACCATGGAAAGGGCCCGGGCGGTTTGCCGGCTCACTCCTTCGAGCCCGGTTTTCGAGCAATCGAGGACGTGAAGGATGACATTGCGACCGGCCGTGAGCGCACGCTCGACCGCGACGGCGGCATCTGCATCGACAAGGTGGGCGGGGCGAGGGTCGCCGTTGCCGTCCCGGATCGCGATGGAAACGGTTTCGATGTCCGCGTCTTCCAGCCCCTCGAGGCGTTGGCCGGCGGCGACCTCGCCACCAAGGCTCGTCGATGCCAGGAAATTGCATCCCCCCGCGGCCGTCAGCACGCCCCGGCCTGTTTCGTCGGGAGCGACTACGATGTTCGTGATCGCGCCGGGCATGGTCGAACGACCAATGGCCAGGGCCAGCAGCTCGGCCTCGGTTCCCGACCCGGCCAGCACGGTTTCGGTGCCCTGGGCGCCGTAGTAGGAGGTCAGGCGTTCGCGGATCTCGCCAGCAAGTTCGCCGGTGGCCTCATCCGAGCCGGACGTCATAAGCCGTTGCAAGGCATCGCGTATGGCGCGTTGCCCAAGCACCGACAGGCCGGTCGCCGTGGACGAGGAGAACCACAGTTCGTTGGCCGCGACATGGGGCATGATGCCATAGCGGTTGCGGCCATTCCGGGTGTTGATGGTGATGCGTTCGTCGCCGCCGGTGGTCAGGAACTGCGCGACCAGCGGCGTCAGCGATCTGGTTGGCAGCATGTCGCCGCCGGATGCCTCGGTGCCGGACACCGTTGGTTCGTCTTTGGGCTTGCTGTCCATTGCCAATGCAGAGCGTATTGTCTGAGTAAGCCCAGTCATTCGTGTGCGGGTCCCGGTGGCAGGTCGATGGTTTCCGAGCCAACACTTAACCATTCAATCGTTAACATGAGGTGCGCGGTGGATTGAGCAACGGCCCATGCCGTGCAGGGACGATCTCGTGCCTGATGCTGCGCGTTTGTTCGCTGTCTGCGGCAGGCCTTTCCTGCGTGTGGCAAGACCAACGATCGGCGGGTTGGAGCTGGCGGTCTTCAGGCTGGCACGAACCGGTAGGCGCCCTTGGCTGCTTCCGCCACGCCGACGCCGGGCCAGGGCAGGTGATAGCCGACGAGACGAGCCTTGCTGGAGGCCAGTCGGTCGAGCAGCCGGGCCCGCGTCTTCGCGGCCCCCTCCTTGTCGTAGTCGGAGCCCCAGTGCCAGGACGGCTGCGCGAAGGAAATGACGGCGTGGGTCAGGGCGTCGCCGCCGACTATGACGTCTTCGCTGCCAGAGCGCACGACGACCGATGCATGACCCGGCGTATGTCCCGGTGTCGTCGTGAAGGCGATACCCGGTGCGATGTCCTCTCCGTCCTTGGCGGTGGTGAGGGTGTCGCCAAGCGTCTTGATGCGCCGCTTGATCCCAAGTGCCATGCCCTTCATGGCAGCGGGAACCCGGTTCTCGACGCCATCCTTGAGCCAGAAGTCACGCTCGACGGCCGTTATGACGTGCCGGGCGTTGGGCCAGCGGGCCCCGTCGCCGAACGGGTCCATGGCGCCCCAGAGGTGGTCGGCATGGGCGTGCGTGAAGATCACGTGCGTGATGGCGTCGGGATCAACCCCGATACCTTCGAGCGCATCGGGCAGGCGCCCGAGCGATGCCATGAATTCCGTGCCCCCGCCGGTATCGATCAGCGCCAGCGTCTTGCCGGACCGGACCAGCACCACGTTGGTCTCGAGTTTCAGGTCGAGTGGCGCATGATGCGCCGTCAGAAGCGCATCGACCGTTTCCGGTTTTTCATCCGCAAGAATGAACGAGCGCGGCAGCGAGAAGATGCCGTCGGAAACAACCGTCAACTCGGCTTCGCCAACTTTGAACTTGTGCGCCTTGGTTTCGGCAAGCAACGGCCCGGATGGCAGCCCGCCGGCCATGGCCCCCGCGCCGACTGCGCAGGCCGCGCCAAGGAAGGTCCGGCGCGTGAGGCCGGCTTTCGGCCGGGAGTACTTCAGGTCGAACACGCGGGTCATGGCTCACTCCTTCTCGATCCGTGAACCCCCCGCGTCGGTCCGATGGACGCTTGTCGCGGGTGATCGCTGCTGCGTCGGTTGCGTCAGCCGAACATGTCTGCCGTTATGCCGTCGTACCAGCCCATGTTCTCGACCTGGGATGCCTTGCGGACATTCGTTGTCTCATCGGTTTGCGAAACGAATGTCGAGATGGCTGCGATCTTCCCGTCCTTCGGTGCGTATTGCCCACCGACCTTGACGGTGTCGTCCGTGTCGATCAGGGACCAGCAGGTGTTGACGTAGCGGGGCGGGAACGTCTTCGACTTGATCAGATCGCCACGCACCACCATCGCGGCAACCTTGGCCTGGCTGTTGGCGGCGAACGCTGATTTGGGCATGGCGCCTGCGATCGAACTGTCGCCCAGAACGAACACGTTGGCATCGTTGGCCGATCGCATTCCGTTCGGGTCGATCGGACAGTATCCGCTGTCGTTCGCCAGCCCGGCCTCGCGCGCAATACGGCCCGCCATCTGCGCTGGAATGACGTTGACGAGCGCCGCGTTCTTGTAGGTCTCGAAGCCGGTGACGACAGTGTTCGTCTTCGGATCGACCGACTTGATGCCCGCATGGATGTCGGGGCCCTGCCACTCGACCATTCCCTTGTAGAGACGCTCCCAGCCCTGCTGGAACAGGCCCTGCTTGGAGAACATGGGCTTGGGATCGAGAATGATGATGCGGGCATTGGTCTTGCCGGCGGTCTTGAGGACGTGCGCCATCATCGAGGCGCGCTCATAGGGCCCCGGCGGACACCGGTAGGGATTTGGCGGCGCAATCATGATGATGACGCCGCCATCGGGAACCGCGTCCAGCCTGGCTTTCAGGAGTTTCGTCTGCGGGCCGGCCTTCCAGGCATGGGGCATGACCTCCTCGAAGGCTTTGCCCCAGCCGGGGACGCTGTCGTACTTGAGGTCGATGCCGGGCGATACGACGAGCCGGTCATAGGCGAGCGTCTTGCCATCCGCCAGGGTCACCAGCCGTTTGTCACGGTCGATGGAACTGGCCATCTGGTGGACGACATTGACCCCGTACTTTTTCGCAAGCGTGTCGTAGCCATGCGTGATCTGTTCGAAGGTCTTGAAGCCGCCGAGATAGAGGTTCGAGTGGAAGCAGGTCGTGAACGTCCGGGCGGGTTCCACGAGGGTGACCTCGATGGCGCCCTTGCTGTCGCGCGCGATGTATTTCGCGGCGGTCGCACCGCCGGGGCCGCCACCGATGACGACGACCCTGGGCTTTGCCTGGCCGAGTGCGGCAGGGGCAGGGAGGGTGGCAGCACCGGCGGCTGCGGCGGTTCCTGCAACGAAATGGCGTCTGGTTATCGTCATTGGTCCATCCTCGCTCTTCCATGCGGTGGTGCCCGGTGGCCGTTCGTGCCGGGCAGATGGTGTCGGCTCGCCCCCTATTTCCTGTCCTTCGCGCGGGCATAGTATGAAGCCAGCGCGGCCATGTCGTCGTCGGAGAGGCCCGAGGCGATGGAGCGCATCACCAGGTTTTCCCGTACGCCGCTCCTGTAGGCCTTGAGCACGGCGACGAACTGTTCGTCGGGCCAGCCGATGATGGAGGGGATGCCCCTGTCGGTGCCGTCGATGCGGTGGCAGCTCACGCACGCTGTCGACAGGTATTCGCCATAGGCGGCATCACCCTCGGCGCGGGCCCCGTTCACGTCGCCGGCTGCCGTCACGGCGCCGGCAGCAAGCGCGCATCGCCCGAACACCTGTGCCACCAGTCCTGCGCCGCGATGTGTCATCACTCCACCTTTGGTGCGGTTTTCGCATCCGGCGTCACATCGAGAACCCGCGCCCGGTTCAGGATCTTCACCTCCGTCTTGCAGTTTGCCATGCACGGCTTCCGGTTCCAGAAGGCCTTCTCGGTCGTGGTCCGGTCGTCATCGTAGAAATCGCCGGCGTTCGGCATCTTGATCGAGGCAAGGTTCGACTGGTTCAGCTCGAAGTCCATGTCCTTGATGATATCGTTCATCTGCAGCAGGTAGGCCGTCAACGCATAGATCTGGTCGGGCGTGAGCGACTGCGCATTGCCGAATGGCATGGCGCGGTGGATGTAGTCGTACACGGTCGATGCGGTCGGCCAGTAGGAACCGATCGTCTTCTCGGGACGTTCGCTTTTCAGGCTTCCCTGCCCACCGGCAAGCACCGGCCAGCGGTCCTTGCCCTCTCCGAATTCGCCATGGCACGACGCACACTGCTCGATGAAGATCTTCTCGCCCTGCTTTGGCGTGCCCTTGCCCGGCGGCAGGCCCATCCCGTCGGGCCGCACGTCGATGTCCCATCCCTTGATGACGTCGGGCGCCGCCTTGTGGCCGATCCCGAGTTTTTCGGCGGATGCGCCAACGGGGCAAACCATGACGGCGACGGGCAGCCACAAGGCGAGAGCGCCGCGCCGGAGATGATCAAGAAATCTCGACATTTTCGGTCTCCCCGCTCGCCCGGACCAGCCAGGTCTGGATACCGTTGTTGTGATAGATGCTGTTGACGCCACGGATGGCCCTGAGTTCGTTTTTTGTCGGTTGCACGTATCCGGTGGAATCGTAGGCGCGAGACTGGATCAGCAGTTCCTTGCCCTGCCAGTCGAAGTCCACGTAGAAGCGCGTAAGCGAGCGGTCGAGAACCGGCCCATCGATGCGCGCTTCCTGCCAGTTCCGGCCACCATCGAGCGTGACATCGACGCGCGTGATCTTTCCGCGCCCTGACCACGCGATGCCGGAGATCACATTGCGCCCCTTGATCTTCATCGGCGCCTGCGGCGATGGACTGGTCACCACCGACTTTGCATCCATCACGAACGTGAAGCGGCGCGCCCGGCCGTTCGCCATCAGGTCGGTGTATTTCGACGTCTCTTCGCGCGCGAACCACGGCTTGTCGCCAACCTTGATCCGCCGGATCCACTTGATCCAGAGATTGCCCTCCCACCCCGGTACCACGAGCCGCAGCGGATAGCCCTGTTCCGTCCTCAACGCCTCGCCATTCATCTTGTAGGCGAGCATGCAGTCGTCGAGGGCCTTCTCGATGGGCAGCGAGCGGTTCATGCCGGAAGCGTCGGCGCCTTCGACCATCAGCCATTTTGCGGCGGACTTGATGCCGGCCTCGCTCAGCACGTCCTTGAGCAGCACTCCGGTATACATGACGTTGTGCACCATGCCGTGCGTGAACTGGCAGCCGTTGAGCTGCGCGCCACGCCACTCCATGCCCGAATTGGCGGCGCACTCCAGGAAGTGGATGCGGTTGTGCCGGGGAAACCGTTTCAGATCCTCCATTGTGAAGATCAGCGGCTTGTCCACTATGCCATGCACGATCAGGCGGTGATCCAGCGGATTGATGACTGCAGCACCGCCGTGATGGCGCTCGAAACACAGCCCGTTCGGCGTGATGATGCCTTCAAGC